>JAOZRY010001122.1 GCA_029939965.1 Bacteroidales bacterium
ATAAAACCCTGATATTCAATTAGTTAGTTTGTATATACTAAAACACAAATTAACATGAATACCAAGGTTGATTTCAAAATTAATGAATTAGTTTCGATTTTCAGTCAAAAAACTGGATGGAATCTTGCACGAGTGCGATTTTTAGCTGCATTCATTTGTTCCTTATGCAAACTTCAAACGGTTTGTTATGTAAAACTTGCCCAGGATTTAAGTGGGACTGCCAAATTTGAATCTAATTTGCGGCGGATACAAAGGTTTTTTGCCAGATTTATTGTTGATGGGGATTTAATAGCCAAAATAGTTTTTTCTATGTTGCCATCGCAACCACCGTACCGTTTAAGCCTTGATCGTACTAATTGGAAGTTTGGGTCAATGGACATCAATATCCTGATGATAAGCGTTTGTTATGACGGCGTTGGAATCCCCCTTCTGTGGTCTATGCTGGATAAGAGAGGGAATTCAAATACGAAAGAACGAAAAGATTTACTCGAAAGGTATGTCAGTTTGTTTGGGACTATTAGTATTGAGAGCATTGGTGCAGACAGAGAATTTATAGGTGATAGCTGGATAGGTGATCTAATAGGTAAAAATATCCGTTTCTTTATTCGTATAAAAGAAAACATGTGGGTCAACGTTCCTGGGAAGGGAAACAAAAAGGCTTTTTGGCTGTTCAATAGTTTACCTCTCCACAAGGGATTGCATTACCGTAAAATTGTAAAGATTGGCAACAATTATGTTTACTTATCCGGACTGAGAACTATCGGTAGGACAAACAAAATTGAGTTTGTTATTATCGCCACTTATGATTATGCTCCTGATGCATTGACAATATATAAAGACAGATGGCAGATTGAGACAATGTTCAGGGCTTTAAAGTCAAGTGGTTTTAATTTTGAGGTTACACACTTAACGGATTTGGAAAGGATATCCAAGCTCCTTTCGATAATTTGTATAGCATTTATATGGTCTTATCGTGTAGGGATTTACAGGGATAAAAATCTAGATCGGATTAAAATAAAAAAACATGGGCGCAGAGCCTATAGTTTCTTTAAATATGGACTTATATTCATCGCTCATGCCTTACTGTGTAACGTTTCTCCGAATATTAAACTAATAATTAAAATTTTGTCATGTACTTAG
>JAOZRY010000402.1 GCA_029939965.1 Bacteroidales bacterium
TTCATATTATCCGGCTATTATAATTATTGGGTAAAGATAGGATATTCGATAAAATAGATAGAGGTTTGATATATATGTAGGCTAAATATTATTTTATAAAAATTTGAAAAAATCGTATCTTTGCATTATGCATAAAAGAAATAAATTTTAGGAAATATGAAAAATCAAGATAGTGCAAATAGCAATGATAATGAATATTTAATTATTCCTAACCCTATTTACGATGTGGTTTTTAGATATTTAATGCAGGATCACGACAGTGCAATGATAATACTATCGACCCTGATAAATGAAAAAATAATAAAACTTGACTTCCGCCCCGTAACTTATGCCAAAAAGAAAACAGAAGAAGAAAATGTTAGGCAAATAGAAAAATTAAAAAACAAAAGAGCAGAAAAGCTAAAACATGAAGCACTGTCGGGCGATTTTGAAACAAATATAAAAGACCCGAAAACAGAGAAAGATATAAAACTTGTTCATCTCGATTTTACTGCAATAATTGAGTTGCCCGATGGAACAGAAGAAATGGTAATGATAGAATTGCAAAAAGCAGAAAACGATAGTGATATTTTTAGGTTTAGAGAATACATTGCCGAAAACTTGATGAAAAAAAGAAAGCAGGAAGTTATTGACCCCGACACAAATAAACCAAAAAAGATAGAAACTCATTATCGCCTTATTCCAATATTTATTCTGAACTTCGCAATAGAGAGCGAGATAAAGGACTTAATGATAAAAACCAAACAATTAAAAAGTGGAATATTTACTAACAAAAATTTTGAAACCAAGAATCAATTTATTGAAGAATTAAGCTATGAAATTTATGTAGCCCAGCTACCATATTTGAACGAGATAGACAAATCCTGTTATGAAAATGATGAATATAAAAGCAAGTTATACGCACTTTTAAAATTATTTGATCAGGACGCAATAAATAAAGGTAATGAGCATCGGCTTCGATTAGCAAAAAGAATATTTCCAGAAGAATTGAATAGGGTAATAAAAAGATTACAATCGGCAGATATTGACAATCCTGACCTGGAAAAACACATGAAAGCAGAAGACCATTATTTAAGACAATTATTGGAAAGAGATAATAAAATAAGCTTCTTTAAACTAAAATATAGTCAAACAGAAAAAAAATTGGATAATGAAAAAATAATTAGTAAACAAAAAGACATAGCTCTGGAAAAAAAAGACATAGCCTTGGAAGAAAAAGACATAGCACTGAAAGAAAAAGACATAGCCTTGGAAGAAAAAGACATAGCCTTGGAAGAAAAAGACATGGTTCTGGAAGAAAAAGACAAAGAACTTAAACTCTTTAAATTGCAATTTGCTAAATCATTAAAAACCAGCGGAAAGACAATAGAAGAGATACAAGAAGAAACAAAATTATCAAAAGAAGAAATTGAAAAATTATAAGCTTGATAAATGATATATGTATTGGAAAACCTACAAAAAAGGCACATTAGGTTGGCTGTTGAAATCAATTTGGATTCCCTTTAAACAAGTGTTATAATTGTTCCGAAACGTTTAAAATGTTGTGAACTTGCTTGTTTTGAGCGTAATAAAATATCTGTGAAGATAGGATATTCGATAAAAATATAGAGGTTTGATACAGGTGTACGAATATCAGAATGTTGATGAAGATTGAAAAGGATTGATAGTGATTGAAAATCAATCTTCCATCAAACTATTTTCCGGCTTGTACAGGTTAGGGTATGTAATGCATGGTTTGGTGTAAATTCATCATCATAAAACTCTTTTCAAATTCTTCGGGTGTGAGATCAGTTTTAATATTTATCTCAACGGTCTCACCGGGAAGCATATCAAAATAATTATTGGGAAATTTTTCGTCAACCGCTTCATTGATCAGAAATATATTTTTTGCCAATTTTTTTGATTGGATAGTAATTTTTAATCCCGAAGTGTTTTTTGAGATATTCCATATTAATCCGGGATCGGGGAGTAACAAATCTTTTGCTTTGGCAAAATAATACAAAGCCCGATCAGTTTCTTTTTCATTTTCTTCGAGGGTTGCAGCGAGTAAAATCTTTTGGGGGTCGCCCATAGCAAGGAAGTTTTTTTCGGGAACTTCAAATACCACCTTTGAATCATTGCCAGGGACTTCGATAAGTTCATCCGAATTGATCAGGACTTGTCCATCAAAATCAAGCAAATTGATTTTTAGGATGCCATCATGCTTTTTAGGAAAATCCGAAACAATTCTGAATTGGATATTTCCACCTTTATTATCTATAAACACCACAGTATTTTTATAGGCTTCTTTTACAAAATAATGCAATGCTATCCAGTTTCCGAAATAATCGATGCCCGACCATGATGCCACCGGCCAACAGTCGTTGAGCTGCCAGTAGAGCGAACCCATGCAGTATGGCATATCACTGCGATGAGCCTCGATAGCCGATTTTATTCCTTCGGCTTGTAGTAGTTGCCCTACGTACAGGAATTGTTCAAAATCATCCGGTATCTGGTAATCGGTTTCCATATATTGGCGGATACGCAGGTTGCCGATTCCCGAGCGTTGGTGTGCAGCCATCACTTCCGATGCGATGTCCCAATCTTGGGGGAGGGTGTATTTTTTTACGGAAGCAAATTCGGGAAACGATTGAAAACCATACTCGCTCATGAATCGTGCTTTGTAAACTTTAAAATCACTAAATGGGTGTTGCCCGTGCCACACACCCCAGTAGTGCATATCGCCAGATCGGGTATCGTAGCCCGCCAGTTTTTTCATCCCTGCCGAAGGCGAGGAGTGCCAGTAATTTGTTTTCGGATCAAATTGTTGTACAACCGCCGGTAAAATACTGTGGAACAGAGTGTCGTAAGAGTTCCAGATTTCACGCTGTTCTTTGGCGGTATGTCGCTGTTTCCAGCCCCAACCCCTATCATCTTCATATTCTCCCCATGCAGCTTCAATTTCGTTATTGCCGCACCATAGCGCAATACATGGATGATTCCGTAGCCGTTTAACATTGTCGATGGCCTCCAGTCTTACGTTTTCCAAAAATGCATCATCGCCGGGATACATGGCGCATGCAAACATAAAATCCTGCCACACCATAATTCCATATTGGTCGCACAGATCATAGAAAACATCAGCATAAGTATCCAGCCCATAAAATACCATTTCGATATTATCCTTTTTCAATAATTCATCTGGTACTTCAAATTCTGTTTTATATTCCCAGTTGGTTTTATCGATCCATTGCAGTTTTTTTTCGTTGAGTCTGTAATAGGGATCTTTTATTACACCATTGGCTAACAAGTCGGTGTGTACTGTTCCGGGTACGGTTGCAGGCAGCCAATTATTCTTTCCGGCTTCGCTGAACTGCCAGTTACCATTGATTTATATATTGATGTTTGTCATCTTTTCAATTCCGCTACTGCATGAAATGAAAACCACTATCGCCATCAGGTAAATAAATAAGTTTCTCATTGTTATATGTTTTCAAGCAAAATTACCGCTATAAATGTTGATAGCAAAATGGATAGATAAGAATCAAAAAATTTATGAACCTTTTTTATGAAAATGACGGGAATGAAATAGTTGGATTAAAACGCTTGACCTGTAATGGATTATTAGGCGTTTGTAACCATCCTACAGTAAAATAAATTTTATTGAACAGGAGCTGGTTGAGGCCAACAGATTATTCCCTTCGGTAGAAAAGAGAGGGTTTTGGGGGTGGGAATGGGGATAGAAAATTTTGAAGGGAGAAATCTACCCCTTCTTGTCATATCGCTTTGTGCGCCCATTTTCCCGGGTTTATTTAGACTTCGCTGGGTCTCGAACTCGAATATTCTGAACCAAACACAGACTTTATGGGCGGATTCTATTTAACGATGTCCTTCGGACGATGGAAAGTTTTGACTCCGACTTTCCAACGTCCGTTTGGACTTGGAAACGTCAAAAAAAATAAAAACAACTTTGAATTAATGGATAAACAATAGCCCAACGGATAGTGCCAAGCGGCAGGGATTGGAGTGGTAGCTTGCTGAAGTGGC
>JAOZRY010001123.1 GCA_029939965.1 Bacteroidales bacterium
GATACGTTTATATTGACTCTAATACTGAACTAAAAGCACCTAAGCTAGAGAATGTAGGAGGAGGTGTTTATATTCACGCTAAAGCTGAACTACCTAAGCTAGAGAATGTAGGAGGATATGTTTCTATTGACTCTAATACTGAACTAAAAGCACCTAATCTAAAGAATGTTGGAAGATACGTTTATATTGACTCTAATACTGAACTAAAAGCACCTAAGCTAGAGAATGTTGGAGGAGGTGTTTATCTTTACTCTAAAGCTGAACTAAAAGCACCTAATCTAGAAAATGTAGGAGGAGATGTTTATATTCACGCTAAAGCTGAACTACCTAAGCTAGAGAATGTAGGAGGAGGTGTTTATATTGACTCTAATGCCGAACTACCTAAGCTAGAGAATGTAGGAGGAGATGTTTATATTCACGCTAAAGCTGAACTAAAAGCACCTAAGCTTAACAAAGAAAAAAGCTCTAAATTTACAGCAAAAATCAAAACTAAATGCAGAAAAAAACTAGAGCTATCTTTTTCTAAAACACGCTGGGTTTTCTATGACAACATACTAGCAAAGCTAATTAAAACAAGGGATACAGCTAACGGAAAAATACACTCTGTTAGGATATGTGGAAAGCAAAAATCCTCTTTTGTTATAGAAGTAAACGGAACTTTTGCTCACGGAGA
This sequence comes from Bacteroidales bacterium, assembly GCA_029939965.1. Classification (GTDB taxonomy): domain Bacteria; phylum Bacteroidota; class Bacteroidia; order Bacteroidales; family 4484-276; genus SABY01. The sequence continues at coordinate 674 of JAOZRY010001123.1, forward strand.
TACATTAAAACAGGCTAAAGACAGCTTAATTTACAAAATAACAGATAGAGATACATCTGTATACGAGAATATGACACTTAAAACCAAGCTTACAAAAGCAGAATGTATTAAAATGTATAGGACAATAACTGGAGCTTGTGAGTCTGGAACTAAGCATTTTGTTGAGCTTCAATCTAGTAAAAGGAGAAAGTTCACAATCGAGGAAATAATAGAGCTAACTAAAAACCAGTACGGAAACGAAACATTAACTGAATTCTTTAAAGGAGAATAATGATGTATAAAACAATAGAAACAGCCAGACAAGAAGGAAAAATAAGATGACATACATAATTTCAGAAACAGAAGAAACATTCGCAACAGTAGAATCAGCAATGGAGTATATGGCAGAAAACTTTATGCACAAGGACGACTACACTATTGAAGAGGTTGACGAGTTTAACGACTTAGTCAAGGATATGTTCAAGG
>JAOZRY010001124.1 GCA_029939965.1 Bacteroidales bacterium
AACTACCATTTTTTAGTAATGTGGAAATCATTGACCTGATTTAAAAGGGATTGCGACTAAAACGTTGTTCATAATTCATTCCTCCGTAAATTTGTGGAAATCATTGACCTGATTTAAAAGGGATTGCGACATCTTTGTCTCCCCAGTTTGGGAGATTTTCTTCCCGTAGTGGAAATCATTGACCTGATTTAAAAGGGATTGTGACTGCGTCGTGTTCAGTCCAGACATTCATCTTTTTGGCCAGTGGAAATCATTGACCTGATTTAAAAGGGATTGTGTTAATTGGGGTCGGGCCACGCCAACTATCTGAAATTAAAACGAATAACAGTATATTTATACCCTAAAAAAGGGCAATAATCAGTTATTCACGGCCAAAAAGAGCGATATAGCGTAAACAAAACAAAGAAAAACTGATGGCTCGAGCGAAAAGGCATTATATGTCCCGGACATATATAGCAGGGTTTGATCATAACTTCGGCCATTTGCCGGATTGTAACGCATTCTTTCAGACTGCGTCATCACTCCGCGACTCCTACCTGGCGTAATCTGAAAGAATGCGTTACATTGCAACCGAAATTCAAAATGGCCGAAACGATGATCAAGCCCATATAGCATATAACTCACAAGTGCCATAAAAGGGAATTTCTGTTCAAATTTTTGAAGGATCGCCGTAGCTGGATGCAATGGCTGAATGAAGCGAAAAAATTGATTTGCTGCATAAATCAATGTGTTAGCGTGGTCAGACTCCGAATCGCAAATCGAAATCGCAGAATCGCCCTTGCGTAATGTGATTTCTGAAAAATTGACATGAATCAACAAGGAGACTATTATGCCATACGGTCAATTTGAATCAGTTGAACAAGTTGCGAGTATTTTCAGTATCAAAGTAAAAGATGCGTCCATCATGAACAGTAAACATTTAGAAATATCAGAACTGTTATTAAATAGCATCAAAGGAAAGTTATTAGATAGTTTAAGTTTCAGGAACGAGGCGACAATATGCAACAAGATCATTACTCCTATATTAAATGTCGTAGCGGAAAATAATAAACCGTTAAACGTTTGGATAGAAGAACCTTTCAACGTATAGTTGTCAGATTTTGGTTTGTTCTGGCACAAAAATTGCCTCCCTACCAAA
>JAOZRY010001125.1 GCA_029939965.1 Bacteroidales bacterium
CAAATGCATTAAAGGCATTGAACGAGAAAAAAGATAATGTAGACAGTTTTTATAATTTCCTTGAAGTTAAACTAGGAGATGTGGTACCCGTACCGCAGGGAACTTTACATGCTTTAGGGCAGGGGATAGAAATAGTCGAACCCCAAATAGCCGGGCCGACACAATCGACTGAAGACGGGGCAACTTATCCGATAAGATATTATTTTCCTGATTTTCCAATAGAAGGAGCGAAAAAGAAGCTTGATATTGACAGAATTGGCGAAATTATACCGGAAAAATGGGTAAGTGAAGCGCCTCAAAAGGTTATGGATACAGAACTTATAACAATTGAGCGTCTTCCCGGAGGTTTTGAAACTAAAGGGATGTCCGTTGAAAGGACAAGTCTCAAAAAAGGTGCCGAATTAGAGGTTAAAACTAATACTTATCATATGCTCACAGCTGTTAAAGGCGATGCAAGCGTAAGAATAGGCGAAAAAGTCTATAAAATACCGCCGGCATCAAGGGATGGGGATATGATGCTGATACCTGCTTGTGTTAGGGAATATGTCGTTTTGGCAAGTTGCGATTCCGAGCTTATTGACACATATACACCTGTTTGACATATTTATATATATAGGTTAAAATAATTCTCCAATTTAAGGAGTAGAATGGAAAAAGAATCATTAATGAAAAAGTTAAAAAAGGGAAAAGTGTCATATTTATTTGTGGCATTACCTGCTTTGTTGTTTTTCGTCTTCCAATTTTTTCCTCTTTGTGTTTCATTCTTAATGTCATTTACAAAATATAATATCGTTCAGCCGCCACAGTTCGTAGGCCTCGAGAATTACCAAAATATTCTTTTTAATGATCCGCTTTTCTGGAAAGCAATTGGGAATACTATTATTTACACTTTGGGTGTAGTGCCTATAGGTGTCGGGTTATCTCTTCTTTTGGCGGTATCTATAGATCATAAAATAAAATGTAAGAATTTTTTTAAATCATTGTTTTTTCTTCCGACGGTTACGGCGATAATCGCTGTTTCCGCCATTTGGAAATGGCTGTATGCCGGAGAGAAATACGGTCTTTTTAACTATATTATAATCAAGTTCGGAGGCACGCCGATAGACTGGCTGTCTTCACCGGCATGGACGCTCCCGTC
>JAOZRY010001126.1 GCA_029939965.1 Bacteroidales bacterium
CCTCTAATTATTAAATCGGAACATCCTCCCATCCATGGTTTGTAAATAATCTTAAATATTTAAAACCAATCTCTCTTAGAGTTTTTTTTGTTTCATCATAATAACCTGTCAGTTCCTCCGGTTTATGTGCATCTGAATTTAATGTGATTGGAATTCCCAATTCATAAATTTTTTCTAATGCCTTGTTTCCCGGAAACAATTCATCCGACCGACTTTTATACAGCCCCCGGGTATTAACTTCGACAATTATATTTTTTTCTGCAATCAGCCTCAATGTTTGGTCAAGCTGTTCCACATACCAGGGTTCATTTTCGGTGAAATGTCGATTTTTGTTATGCATTTTAATTTTATCCAAATGGGCAACAATATCCAGAGTTTGTGTAGTTATCATTTCTCTCATTTGTTTCCAGTAGCTGATTACGGCTTTGCGGATGTCGTTATCAAATAACAATTTTATTCCATCATCATAAATTTCTTGTTTTGATCCATCGATAAACCACAGCCCGTTTTTTTCGGGGCTTTGTACAAGATGCACACCACCAATTACATAATCAAGATCAGCCAATATTTTATAGTATTGAAAACCGAAACTTATTCCGGGGATATAGTCGATTTCCAAGCCTAAAAAAACATTCAGGGTGTTTTTATATTTTATTTTCAACGCTTTGATTTCTGCGGCATATTTTAAAAGTGATTGCTCATTTTTTATCGCAAATTTATTTTGAAACAGAACAGGAGCATGGCTCGAAAACCCAAGTGTGTGAAAACCTTTCCTGATGGCAGCACGAATGTATGCTTCGGGAGGTGAAGAGCCATCGCAATAATTTGTGTGATTATGTAGATTAAACAGCAGTTTTTGCATAAAGAGAAGAGTTAATAGGTTATGTTATTACGTTAATTGTTATTCGTTAATTATTATTGGGTTGTTCGTTATTGAGTTTTGTTTTGAAGTGTATCCAGGATAACACCCTTTGTGTTGTTTTTGGCAGATTATTATATGTTCTACTTAGTGTCCGTCTATAAAGTCATTGTTTGGTTCAGAATGTTCGAGTTCGAGGCTTGCGAAGTCTTTAAAACCAGGAGTTTACTTTTGTAAATGACTGGGTTTAAAGACAAGCATAACGAAGAAATCGGACA
>JAOZRY010000030.1 GCA_029939965.1 Bacteroidales bacterium
TATTTTAAATACTAAATACAAATGGTAGATATTCTTATAAAAAACATTAAACATCTGATTCAGGTTGAGGAGCTACCCAAACTAAAAGTTTCAGGAAAACAGATGGCTGAGATGGATAGCATCAGCAATGCATACCTGTTTATTTCGGAAGGTAAGATTGCCGACTTTGGTATAATGAAGGAATTGGAATTTTCGCCAGTGGTGAAAGCTTCAACCATTGTGAGTACTATTGATGCAACCGGAAAAATGGTTTTCCCTTCATTCTGCGATTCACATACACATTTGGTTTACCCGGCTAGCAGAGAAATCGAATACATCGACAAAATTAAGGGGTTGTCGTACGAAGAAATTGCCAAACGTGGTGGTGGGATTTTAAACTCGGCAAAGCAAATGAAAGAAATACCAGAAGATGAGCTGGTAGAATCTGCCTTGCTCCGTTTGAAAGAAATTATGGTCTATGGTACCGGAGCCGTTGAAATTAAAAGCGGATACGGCCTTACCTCCGAAACCGAATTAAAAATGCTGAGGGTAATTAAAAAGTTAAAGGAACTCTCGCCACTAACTATTGTATCAACATTTTTGGGGGCTCATGCCATACCCCCGCAATACAAATCGAACCAGGAAGAGTATGTTAATTTGATTATTAATGAAATGATACCCCAGGTTGCCGCTGAGGAGCTTGCCGATTATATTGATGTTTTTTGCGATCGCGGTTTTTTTACTACCGATGATACCGACAGGATTTTAAATGCCGGCATGAAATACGGTTTACGACCCAAAATACATGCCAACGAGCTGGATTATTCAGGTGGCATCGAGGTTGGTGTAAAATACAATGCGTTGTCGGTTGACCATCTCGAATTTACAGGTAAGAAAGAGATAAAGATTTTGATGGACTCAGATACAATGCCAACCATTTTGCCGGGAGCAGCATTTTTTCTGAACATGAAACATGCCCCTGCCCGCGAAATGATCGATGCCGGTTTACCTGTTGCAATGGCCAGCGATTTTAATCCCGGCTCTTCTCCATCCGGAAACATGCAACTTATCCTTTCGATGGCCAGTATTTTGTACCGCATGACCCCGGAAGAAGGGATTAATGCAACAACCATAAATACAGCTTATGCCATGGGGTTGAGCGAAGAATTGGGAAGTATTGCAGTAGGAAAAAAGGCGAATGTGTTTATTACCAAGCCTATCCCAAATTACGAATTTATGCCTTATTATTATGGTACTAACAAAGTAGAGCGGATTATTTTGAATGGGAAAATTATTATGATTTGAAATCCATTTTAAGGTTTACAAATTTCGATGTAAAATATTATCTTTGCGCACTCGTTTTTTTAAACATAGTTCTTTTACATTTTGGGGCTGACTGGTTTTGACAGCAAGGAAGTGGTACAGTAAGCATGCCGGGCATTTGGAATGTGGCTCGTTACAAACTATTCCTAAAGCCATAACTGGCAATACAAATTATGCTCTCGCAGCGTAGTCGAAGTTTAGTAGATTACAGCTTAATCCAAACTCCAGGAGTTTAGGACGAGACATCCCGCAGGCGGACACGCCTTGTTCCTGCATGATAACGGGGTGAAGTAAAACAGGGCTAGTCGATTGCAGGTTTCGGGCAATTGGCGAAAATTAAGAAACTAAGGTTCAGGTTGGGTGTTTGTCCTCTGCCTGCTCCCTACAATCAATGGCAAACTAAGCATGTAGAAAGTTCTATTGCTGCTTGTTTGGACCAGGGTTCGACTCCCTGCAGCTCCACAACCTATGTTAATCAACAGTAAAAAAGGGTTTATCTGAGTAAAATCAGGTAAACCTTTTTTTTGTTAACAGCTTGTAAACTTCCTGTCAAAAAAACAAAAAATTCATATTACTTTTGTCTATCCATTAAAACTGATATTTACTCCTTATGAAAAAATTTATCTTTATCATTACAGGTATTTTAGCCGTTATTTTCCTCAATATTTTTCTGTTTCAATCCTTTAGCGAAAAAGAAAAAATAGATGTTCCGGCAATTCAACCTCTTTCAAAACCAACAATTTCTCCGGTCTATACCGTTGATATTCCCCCATCAATAAGCTTTGCGGGCGAGGAAGCACCATTAGATATTTTTTATGTTCGCGAATATTTCGACCGCGAACTTACAGTAAACACCTACTTTCATTCATCAACAATTTTACTATTAAAAAGAGCTAATCGCTGGTTTCCGGTCATTGAGCCAATTCTAAAAGAAAATAATATTCCGGCCGATTTTAAATACCTTGCATTGATCGAAAGCGGACTCGAAAATGTTAGCTCGCCAGCCGGAGCCAGAGGGTTTTGGCAATTTCTAAAAAATACTGCCCGCGAATACGGACTGGAAGTAAATAATGGTATAGATGAAAGGTATAATGTGGAAAAATCGACCAGAGCCGCATGCAAATATTTTAATAATTCTTTTAAAAAATACAACAACTGGACACTGGTTGCTGCTGCCTACAATGCCGGAAACCGCAGAATATCGAGTGAACTGAAGAAACAGAATGTAAATAGGTATTACGATTTGTTGCTCAACACGGAAACGGCAAGATATGTTTTTAGAATTTTGGCAATCAAGAGCATTTTTGAAAACCCCGAAGAATTTGGATTTTATATTAATAAAATGGATTTGTATCCACCTATTCCTACTCAAACTATAACCGTTAACGAAACCATTAATAGTCTGGTTGATTTTTCGGCAAACCACAACATCAATTACAAAACCCTTAAATATTTTAATCCCTGGCTCAAAAAAGACCATCTCCCAAACCACTCAGGGCGAACGTACCATCTCAAAATCCCGAAAGAGGGAATCATCAGTTTATCTGTTTTAAAAGGAAATACTGATGTGGTGGATATTGGTTTTGAATAATTATGTTTTACTTTGAAGAATATTGACGGATTGCATGGATAGACAAAACAATATTCGAAAAAGGGATTTTTTAAAACTGGGGCTATTGGGAACATGCGGTGCCTGTTTGGCTACCAAAGGTTTACCGCTAATCGCTGCAACCAGGCCAGCCTCATTTCAGCAAACAACTAAGAAGAATCTGAGAGAAGCTATGTTCTTCACACCTACTGCAAAAGGGATGAAATGCCAGATTTGCCCCAACGAGTGCCGCATCGAAAAGGGAGAATACGGAGATTGCCGCACTCGCCTAAATCAGGATAACAAATTGTACACCATTGCCTACGGAAACCCATGTGCCGTACATGTTGATCCTATCGAAAAAAAACCACTTTATCATTTTTATCCACAAACTAAAGCCTTTTCTATTGCAACGGCCGGTTGTAACCTGGCATGTTTAAATTGTCAAAATTGGGAAATTTCGCAATCGAGCCCCCTGGATACCAGAAACCACGATCTGATGCCGGAAGCAGTAGTAACAAAATGCATCAGCAATAAGTGTAAATCCATTGCATACACATACTCCGATCCGGTAGCATTTTATGAATATACCTACGATACATGTAAAATAGCACGCACGCAAGGCATCAAAAATGTACTGGTTACAGCTGGCTATATTAACAAAGAACCTCTACGCGAGCTTACCAAAAATGTAGATGCAGCGAATATAGATTTAAAGAGCTTCAGCAACGAAACCTACGAAATGCTTAATGCAGGAACTTTGCAACCTGTGCTCGATACTTTAAAATTTTTGAAAGATGAAGGCATTTGGATAGAGATAACTAACCTAATTGTTCCCGGATGGACAGATGACACGGAAATGATAAAAAAAATGTGTGGCTGGCTCACCGAACAAGGCTTTGCTGATTACCCGTTGCATTTTAGCAGATTTTACCCACAGCACAAACTTTCGCAGCTCCCTCCCACCCCGGTTGGGACACTTACACACGCTAAAGAAATTGCCCTGATGGCAGGGATTAAATATGTTTACATCGGTAATGTTCCCGGAAATTCTCATCAAAATACTATATGCCCCAACTGCGGAAAGGTAGTGATAGAAAGAAAAGGATATACAATACTGGAAAACAACCTGATAGATGAAAAATGCCGGAATTGTAATACAAAAATTGCCGGAATTTGGCATTAGATTGTTCTGCTGAATATTAATTTGCCGTAAATTCCCAAAAAAAAAAGCATTATCTTGCATGGCAATTACTTGAAAATACGATTTGTGAGTATTAAGATAAGTAATATTTAATTGCACTAAATTGAAAAACAAGGCTTTGAGATTATGAAGAATGCTACTGTTGAATTTTTTCCGGATCAAGCAAACGCAAACGGGATAAAAATTCTAATGAAAGGAGAATTAACCATCGGCAACATTGATGAGTTTAAGATACAAATAGTACAACAAGCTAAAGAAAAAGACATTATTAATATAAAAATTGAAGAAGTTGAAGGGATTGATTTGCCATTCTATCAATTTTTGGTTTCGCTAAAAAAAACCCTGGAAAGTAATAATCAACAAATGATGTTGGAAATACTTTTACCGGAAGACAAAAAAGACCTTTTTAATAAATCAGGCCTGGACTTTAATATCAATTAAACACACAATAATAAATAATGAGTAAGCCTAAAACAATACTAGTTGTTGATGATTCTGGCGCAATAAGAGAAGCTGTGGCATATATGCTTCAAAGTTATGGTTTCGAGGTATTGAAAGCCTGCGATGGGTCTGATTCGCTGAAACACTTTACGGGTTCACCAATCGATCTTGTAATTACCGATCTTCACATGCCCATTATGGATGGTATTGGACTGATAAAAGAAATCAGAAAACTACAGGATTATTCCAGAATCCCAATCCTTGTTCTCACCACTGAATCGCAAGTTTCAAAAAAAATGGAAGCAAAAAAGGCTGGTGCCACAGGTTGGATAGTTAAACCTTTTGAGCCCCTAAGTTTAATGACGATCATTAAAAAAGTGTTACGATAATTTGAACCCACAAACCTGATAAACAACAAAAAGCTATGAATACCACCAATGATCAGGATTTTATCGACATGAAAGAGCTCCGGCTAAAGTTTGCCGAAGAAGCCGATGAACAAATTACCACGCTGGAAAATTCTGTACTAATCCTCGAAGATAATCCCACCGACAACGAACAAATAGAACTGGTGTTCAGGGTAATGCATACACTTAAGGGAAGTGGGGGTATGTTTGGTTACAATAAAATAAGTGAATTTACTCACGACCTTGAAACCATTTACGATTACGTTAGAAAAGGAGACATTAAAATTGACAATGAACTGCTTGACATCACATTGCAATCTATCGATCATCTTAAAAACCTATTAAATAGTGGTGATAATCTAAGCGAAAGCCTATTGAAAGACCATGTGCATTATACAGCAAAAATTAAAGCATTTGTTGCAATTAAGCTGGATTCGTTACAAAAAAGTGAAGACCATGAAGAAGCTACCGGAACAGAAATATCTGACATCGCTCAAAATGAAAATGAGTTGTGGCCGTCAACATACTTCATCTCTTTTAAGCCCAACGATTATATTTTTAATAATGGCACCAATCCATTATATCTTCTCGATGAAATAAACTCCCTGGGAGAAACTTTTGCCGTTCCACACATTAACTCTATACCTGAATTGGGCGAATTTGATCCTGAAAAATGCTACACCTGGTGGGAAATATTTGTTTCTACAACTGAAAATCAAGGCACAATTGCTGATGTTTTTATTTTTGTAGAAGATGATTCAACCATTAATATTCAGAAAGTTTCTGAGGATAACCTATTTAGCTTTGAGCCTTTTATTGATTACATGAAGAACCTAAAAGCTAGTCAGGAAATTACTGACCTAAAGGCTTTAAATCAGATTATTGTTGAATTACCTGAAAAACAGCATCCATTTGAAATAGAAAAGATTGTTGAAGATAAGGAAGTTATTGAGCTTCCGATTGCAAAAGAAATCCCCAGACCCAAACCCGAAACGCCTGCAAAAAAATCTAAAAACACTATCTCCAGCATTCGTGTTTCTTCCGAAAAGGTTGACACACTTATGAATCTGGCAAGCGAAATGGTAACTATGCAAGCCAGGCTTAGTATGTATGCCGAAAAGAAAAATGATCTTGAGTTGATCTCTATTGCCGAAAATGTACAAAAACTCTCTAAGCAGCTTCGCGATAACGCATTCAGCATTTCGCTAATTCCGATAAGCAGTATTCTTACACGTTTTCAACGTTTGGTTCGCGACCTTTCTGCAAGCCTGGGCAAGAAAGTTAATTTTGTAATTGAAGGTCAGGGTACTGAACTCGACAAAAATATCATCGAGCGGATTACTGATCCATTATTGCACATATTACGCAACAGCCTCGACCATGGCATTGAAGAACCCAAAGAACGCCTTGAAAATGGCAAACCGGAAGAAGGAACCATACTATTTAAGGCCTACCACTCGGGCAGCAACATTAATATTGAAATAAAAGATGATGGTGCCGGAATTGATACAGATATAATTTTGCGAAAGGCCCGGCAAAACAAACTAATCGGAGAAGAAGAATCTCTTACAAAAAAGCAAATCCTCAACCTGATTTTTGCACCAGGATTTTCGACAGCCACAAAAGTTTCAGACATTTCGGGGCGGGGTGTAGGTATGGATGTAGTAAACAAAAAAATATCGGAGATTAGGGGCGAGGTCTTTGTTGATTCTGAACCCGGAAAAGGAAGCACAATAACTATTGTGTTACCCCTTACCCTATCTATTATCGACGGGATGCAGGTTAAAATTGGCGACACATATTTTATCATCCCTACTTCAGCGGTACACAAAATTTACACGATAAATCATGATTTTATAGAAAGATCATTCGATAATATTATCATTCTTGAAGGAAAACAAATTCCATACTTCTACCTTCGCAAACAGTTCCATATTAACAGCAAAATTCCTCCGAGAGAAGAGGTGCTGGTGGTTAAATACGAGAACCGCGAAGTTGGTCTTATCATCGATAAAGTTACCAGCGAATTTCAAACGGTATTAAAACCATTGGGGAAACACTATAAAAACCTTGAATTTATTTCAGGAGGAACTATTCTTGGAGACGGTTCCGTAGCACTGGTTCTGGATACAAATAAAATTATTTCAAAATTTTCAAACGATAACAACAAATTGGAGGAAATTTAATGAGCAACAACGGGGAAAAACAAATCAATTCCTATCTGACCTTTATGTTGGCAGATGAAACTTTTGCTTCGCATGTAAATTTTGTACTTAAAATACTTGAGATGCAAAAAATTACCGAAGTACCCAAGGCACCCGAATTTATGAAAGGGGTTATAAACCTGCGTGGAAATGTTTTACCGATAATAGATGCCCGCCTAAAGTTTGGAATGAAACAAACGGCCTATACCGAAAAAACCTGCATTCTGGTACTTAGCATCGAGATTGACAAAGACAAGGTTGAAGTTGGCGCAATTGTAGATGCAGTGTTGGATGTGATTGAGTACCAAAAGGAAAACATTAAACCTGCACCCAGCCTCGGAAGCAAATACAAAACTGATTTTATTGAAGGTGTTATGAAACTTGATAACAACTTTGTGATGGTTCTCAATATGGATGCAGCATTTTCGACCGAGGACATCATTCATTTGCCCAACAAAACGGAGAACCCTGAAACAGAAAATAAAGAACAAGATAGTGATGTCATTCAGAAATAATAAAGGAATAAAAAATGAATTGGAAAGATTTTAAAGTCAGCACTAAACTTGGAATAGGTTTTGGTTTGGTTGTTATCATTATTTTGATTGTGGGAACAATTTCAATTTTAAATTTTAATGGAATTAAAACAAATTCACAATCAATTGCGAACAGAAAATTGCCCGAAATTTTAATTGCAGGTCATCTTGAACAAAATTCCATATTAATCACAAACCTGCTCAACAATTTTGCGTTAAATAATAATGTGGATTTTGTGGATGAAGCTTATGTAAAATTGAATGATTTAAAAACCTACCTCGATAACATTGATGAATTAAATGTTGATCATACACTAAGCAAGGCCTTTTTAAGTCACATTAAAATAACAAAAAAATCATTGCGCAATTATGATGTTTTGATCTCAGAAATGAAGCAACAATCCAGGAGTTTAAAAACAAATCGAGAAGTTATGGAGGAGACTTCGGAAATTTTTCTTGATAATTGTTTTTATTTTCTAAGAAATCAGGAAGCAGACTTTGCTTATCAAATTGATAGCCGAACGATTAAAAGAAATATGCTCGAAAAAATCAGCTTGATTAATAATGTTATCAATGTTGGTAATTTTATGCAAGTCGAAAATTATAAAGCACAGGCATTGCGTGATTTTTCACAACGCGAAAACTTTCGTCGTCAATTTGATGAAATAGACCAGTATCTAAACCTTCTTGAGTCTCAAACTGCGGATAGCGAAAGCATCCTGTATTTGAATAATATCAGAAATTCGGCGAAGACCTACCACAATGCAATATTTGATTTTTTTAAAAACAACGATCAACTTCAAATTACCAATAATCAAATTAACGAAATCGGAAACCGTTTGGTAAACACATACCATAACCTTTCAGAAGAGAGTATGCAGCAAGCTATGATTTTTGCAAATCATACAATATCAGAATCAAAAACATCTCTCAATATTTTTATCATAGGGCTTGTAATTGCTATTTTGTTGAGCATGATACTTGGCTGGCAAATTGCGAAATCAATAACCAAATCCATCCAAAAAAGTGTACTTTTTGCACGCCAGATTGCCGGAGGCGACCTACAAGCCACCATCGACATCAACCAGAAAGATGAGCTTGGTGAATTAGCAAAAACATTAACAGGGATGAAAGACAAACTTAACGAAGTAATATCATCCATTCAAATATCAGCTGATCATTTTGCCGATGCAAGCAACCACATGAGTGTTACCTCACAAAATGTATCTCAAGGTAGCACTGAGCAAGCCTCGTCTGCCGAAGAAATTTCAGCTTCCATGCAGGAAATGTCGGCTAGCATTTCCGAAAACACCTCCAATGCTCAACGAACGGAAGAAATTGCAAAAAATGCCACTATCGGACTAAAAGCCGGAAACTCAAATGTAATGGAAGTGGCATCAGCCATCAAGGATATTGCCGATAAAATAACCATAATTGGCGATATTGCTTATCAAACTAACATCCTTTCGTTAAATGCAGCAGTGGAAGCTGCACGTGCCGGCGAGCATGGAAAAGGGTTTGCAGTGGTTGCTGATGAAGTAAAAAAACTTGCCGAACGAAGTCAGTCTGCGGCAACAAAAATCGACAAAGTATCGGGTTCGGGTGTAAAGCTTGCAGAAGAATCGCAGCAGTTGTTTAACGATATTGTTCCAAAAATTGAAACCACACTAAAATTGGTACAAGAAATTACTGCCTCAAGCCTGGAGCAAAATTCCGGAGCCGAACAAGTTAATGATTCCGTCCAACAGTTTAACCAAATCATTCAGCAAAATGCTGCTGCTGCTGAAGAAATGGCCACTAACTCAGTAGAACTTGCGGGTCAGGCTGAAAACATGAAGAATATAACCAGTTTCTTTAAAACAACTAATGTAAACCTAAAGAAGAATGCAGCACCAAAAACAGAAAAAAACCATCGAAAACCTGCACTAAAGCAAGCCGAAAAATCACTCAAGATTTCAAGCAATCAAAAAAAAGGCGTAAACCTACGATTAGGTAGTGATAGCCTGGACGCAGAATTTGAAAAATATTAGACCTTACAATAACAATATCACTCAGGTGACCGCAAACGACTTACATAAAATATATAAAGCCGAACTTTCGGATTCTGAATTTCAAAAACTCAGCGTTTTTATATTTAATGAGTACGGTATAAAACTCCCGATACAAAAGAAGTTGATGTTGCAAGGCAGATTAAGAGCCAGGTTGAGAGAACGAAATCACATCTCTTTTGCCGACTATATCGATTTCCTTTTTAGTAGCGAAGGCCAGCAGATCGAACTCATTCACATGATTGATGTTGTAACAACTAATAAAACAGATTTTTTTCGCGAACCTGACCATTTTGATTTTTTATACAATACCGTTTTATCACAATTCAATAAAAAGAAATTTGGCAAAACATTTCAGATATGGAGTGCCGGATGTTCTACGGGTGAAGAACCTTTTACAATTGCAATAATCATGAGCGAATTCAAAGCACTTCACCCTGGATTTGACTTCAATATTCTTGCAACCGACCTCTCCTCCCGAGCATTGAATAATGCCAAAGTAGCCATTTATACCGATGATAAAGTTGAAGTTATCCCTATCAGCCTCCGCAAAAATTATTTACTCAAAAGAAAAGATGCCACAAGAAAAGAGGTACGAATGGTTGCCTCGTTGCGCAATAAAGTTACATTTGAAAGACAAAATCTGATGGAACTCAACAAATACAACAAAAATGGATTTGATGTAATATTTTGCAGGAACACGCTAATTTACTTTGACCGGCCAACTCAAATTAAAGTTGTAACCGGTCTTACAAACAAGCTTAATAAAGGAGGTTACCTTTTTATCGGTCACTCCGAATCATTGCTCAATGAGCATCATTTACCGGTTGAAAGAATTGCACCTACAATATACAAAAAACAATAAACGCAGGTTATAAATGAGCGATAAACCGATACACATATTAATTGTCGATGACAATCAACTAAATCTTGAAAAGCTTCGTGAGTTGCTAAGCGAAAAAAAGTACATCCTGTCGATGGCTAATGATGGTCGTAGTGCCTTAAAAACTGCCATTAAGCAACCTTTCGACCTGATGCTTCTGGATGTAATCATGCCCGGTATGAATGGATTTGAGGTTTGCGCCAAAATGAAAAAAAACGAGATAGCAGCTCAAATACCTGTAATTTTCCTTACCGGAAAAACGGATACTGAAAGTATAAAAAAGGGGTTTGAGGCGGGCGCAGTAGATTATGTTGCAAAACCTTTTAACAAAGTTGAACTACTTGCAAGGGTACACAGCCATGTGGAATTAAAGAGATCGCGCGAAGAAGCTTACCTTGCAAAACTGGTTGCAGAAGATGCGTTGAAATACAAAAGTGAATTTCTGGCAAATATGAGCCATGAGATTCGTACACCTATTAATGGCATTATTGGAATGTCAGAATTTTTGTCAAACACAAAGCTTAATGAAAATCAGGATGAATATGTTCGTATCATTCGTTCCTCAGCCAACTCATTACTAAATCTTATTAACGATATTCTTGATTTTTCGAAGCTGGAAGCCGGCAAAATTGACTTGGAATATCTAGACTTTGACCTCTATGAACACATTGATGATACTGTAAAATCGATGAGCTTCAAAACTGAAGAAAAAGGTCTTGAAATTAAAAAGGATATTGCTCCTGATGTTCCGCAGGCAATAAATGGTGACCCCACACGATTACGACAAGTTTTGCTAAATCTCATTTCCAATGCTATTAAATTTACCGAAAAAGGAAATGTAACTGTAAAAGTAGGGCTTGACGAAATGATGGGTGAACGATGCAAGATTAAAATCGAAGTTATCGACACCGGAATTGGTATTTCGAATGTGGGTAAGCAACGCTTATTTAAGTCGTTTTCGCAGGTTGATGCATCCACTACCCGCAATTATGGCGGAACCGGTCTTGGATTAGTGATCTCCAAAAGCCTTTCGGAGATGATGGGTGGCAAAATAAGTGTGGAGAGTGATTTTGGCAAAGGATCCAATTTTTGGTTTACTGTGGATGTGGGTATTTCAAAAATAGAAAACATTGAACGTGCCAAAGAAGAGAATGTGGACAACATTAAATTAAAGAATAAAAATCTCAATATTCTGCTGGCCGAAGACAACCTTGTAAACCAAAAAGTAGCTAGTATTCATCTCGAAAAACTTGGACATCATGTAGATGTGGCCGTTAATGGTATTGCTGCTTTTGAAGATTATAAAGCAAAACCATACGATTTAATTTTTATGGATATTCAAATGCCTGAAGCTGACGGGTACGAATCTACAAGGCTAATACGAAACTACGAATCGCAAAACGACCTCGCTATTAAAACACCAATTATTGCAATGACAGCCAACGCCATGAAAGGTGATAAAGAAAAATGCCTCGCCGCCGGCATGGATGATTACATTTCCAAACCATTTACTGCAAAAGCTCTAAAGGAAACACTAAATAAATATGCTTAAGGATGAAGATATTTACTGATAAAGAATTATTAGAAGAATTAAAAAGACGTATCGATGAGAGAAGCCAAACTAACGAAGAACTCAGATTGCTAAATGAACAATTACTTGAGGTAAATCAAAAACTCAAAGAATCAGAAGCTCTCAAATCTAATTTTTTGTCGAATGCCAGGAATGAAATTATCAATCCTGTTGCGTCAATACTGAGCCTTACACGAAGCATATCTCTATCAAATAAAAATGACCAAACCGAAAATCGTCGTCTGGCATCAATAATTTATACTGAAGCCTTTGATCTGAATTTCCAAATGAATAATATTTTTTCCTCAGCCGAAATTGAAGCCGGCGAAGCAATATGTGAGTTTATTGATATGGATTTGGTAAATCTGATAAACGAAGAAATAAAAAAATTCGAACCTCTCGCTAACAAAAAAGGTCTCCATATCATCATAAATAATCATTTGGGAGATAATGAAAGAATGATGAAAAATGATCAGGCCAAAATCAAAATAATTCTTGACAACCTAATTGTAAATGCAATAAATTGGGCGGATAAAAAAGGTGAGATAATAGTAGAGTTGAGCAGCCTCGATACCCTAAGGTTTATTAGCGTTAGCGACCCGGGCCCAGGTATTAATAAAGACAATCAAAAGATAATTTTTGACAGGTTCAAAACCATAGATCCAACGGTACACACCAAAAACAAAGGACATGGATTAGGACTTTCTGTTGTAAAAGCTTACACCGAAATGTTGGAGGGCGAAATAGTTATCGAAAGTAGTGAAGGAAAGGGCAGTACATTTATTATAAAAATACCTGCAATTCCGACCCTAGCAAATGCATCCGACCAAAGTCAGAGTTCTCTTTTTAATGATGTAGAATTGTTTTAATTACCAATGAATATTCTCGATACGAAATATATTTATTCATCAGGGATTATTGTTTCAAACATTCCGATCATTTTAAATACCGTTTTGGGCTCCTGTATTTCGGTTTGTTTATGGGATGAAAAAAGAAAAACAGGTGGGATGAATCATTACATGCTGCCCCTTTGGAACGGTAATGGTCTGGCATCGCCAAAATACGGAAATATTGCTATTGAACAATTACTAAAAAAAATGCATCTTCATAACTGCACCAACAATACGATTGTAGCAAAAATATTTGGAGGTGCACGCATGCTACATAATCAATCACAGTTTTTTGACATTGGTAAGCGAAATATTGAACTTGCCCATGAACTACTTGAGCATGAAAAAATCAGGATTATTGCTCAGAGTACCGGAGGTAAAAAGGGCAGGAAAATTTTTTTTAATACTCAAAATGGAGAAGTACTACAAAAACTCCTATAATGGATTGTAACGAAATAAGTCCGGGAATTTAGGGGCAATACCTGTCTGCGTGCATCGCACAGGATGTTCATAAAAACCGGAAGTTATTTTTGAGCGAGCCCCTAAGAAAACAGTTTTTTTTATTGATGAAAAAAATATGAAAAAATATGAAAAAAATTCGTGTGCTTATTGTTGATGATTCGGCAGTTGTAAGGCAATCACTGGCCGGGATTCTTGAAACATCGGGAATAATAGAGATAATGGGAACTGCTGCGGATCCATTTATTGCAGCAAAAAAAATTAGCACGGAAGTCCCTGATGTTATTACCCTCGATGTGGATATGCCAAGGATGGATGGCCTTACATTTCTCAAAAGAATAATGTCACAACATCCCATTCCTGTTGTAATGATTTCAAGTTTAACAAAACAGGGTTCTACCCAGGCCCTTAAAGCCATGGAATATGGCGCAATAGAAGTTATCCCAAAGCCCAACCTTGTAACCCGCGAGTTTTTTGAGGAAGCACGGATTCAAATTATCGATGCTGTAAAAGCTGCTTCCATGTCGAGGCTTACACGAAGAAAACAAAATATCGGACAAGCCACATCAGTGCCAGAAAAACATACCGCCGATGTAGTTATTCCCAAAACTTATTTAAAGAAACATTCGCCGCATACTGCAAAAATTATTGCCGTTGGCGCATCTACCGGAGGTACTGAAGCAATTAAAACTTTTTTGGAAGGACTACCTGTCGATGCTCCGGGCGTTGTAGTTGTGCAACACATGCCCGAAGTTTTTACAAAAGCCTACGCCACACGCCTGAACGGCCTTTTACCATTAGATATTAAAGAAGCTGAGGACGGCGATACTGTAACTTCCGGAAAAGTACTTATCGCACCTGGAAGTCATCATTTGTTGTTAAAGCGAAGAGGTATTGAATATAGTGTTGAAGTAAAAGCCGGGCCATTGGTGAACCGCCACAGGCCATCAGTAGATGTTCTTTTTCGATCCGTTGCCCGGTCGGCAGGAAACAATGCAATAGGAGTGCTACTTACCGGTATGGGAGATGATGGAGCTGCAGGTCTGTTGGAAATGAAAGAAACAAATGCCAAAACCATTGCACAGAATGAAGCTACTTGTGTGGTTTTTGGAATGCCTAAAGAAGCCATCAAACTTGATGCGGCACTCCATGTTCTCCCCATTCATAAAATAGCTGGGGAGGTAATGAATTTGTAAAACGTGAAAATTCGGCTACACATATTATAGGTTTTTTGCTTTTGGATAAAACAAATACACTATTTAATAGGTTTTACTACCATTTTAGTGGTAAATAATGATTCTGTTGTTCTGTCAATAAGTTTGTTTATAATGATGAAATG
>JAOZRY010000403.1 GCA_029939965.1 Bacteroidales bacterium
GTTTTCAGCACAAGCATAACGAAGTTAGGGGACATTAGAGACAGACACTAATTAAAACCCAACTTGCAAACCAAAAAATATTATCTCTTATCTCTCAATCCTAACCGAATAATATTATGTTTTTCTGTGGTTCTATTCGCTATATATTATGTTATTCTGTGATTCTATTCGCTAAATATTATGTTTATTTGCGATTTAAACCAAATTATGTTATAGCTTTGCAACAAAAAGTAATCGAATATGGTTTCACGTAAAATTACACAACAAATCAATAAAGACCTTTTCAGGGGAAAGGCAATCATAATATTGGGAGCCAGGCAGGTTGGCAAAACAACGCTCACCAAAACTATTTTAGAAAACCACAAAAAAGATGCACTCGTTTTCAATGGCGACGATTCTGACATAAGGGAAATCTTTTATAAACCAACTGCAGCAAGAATGAAAAATATAGTTGGCAATAATGAGATTGTTGTATTTGATGAGGCACAGCGGATTCCAAACATTGGAATAATCATGAAGTTATTTACGGATCAGGTTCAAAACATACAGGTAATTGCTACCGGTTCATCTTCGCTCCAACTGGCCAACATACTTAACGAACCTTTAACCGGCAGAAAGTATGAGCACCTTCTTTACCCTCTTTCATTTGCTGAGATGGTTGATCATCATGGTTTGGTTGAAGAAATGAGGCAACTGAAACACAGGCTGGTTTTTGGCTATTATCCTGAGATTGTAAACACACCGGGCGAAGAAATCAGGCTGCTAAAACTACTTACCGGAAGCTACCTGTACAAAGACATTTTTGCAATGAATAAAGTTAAAAAGCCTCTTTTGTTAGATAAATTGGTAAGGGCATTGGCGCTTCAAGTCGGAAGTGAAGTATCGTATAATGAACTTTCGCAATTGATTGGAATAGATAAAGGTACTGTTGAAACTTATATCGACCTGCTGGAAAAAACTTTTATCTTGTTCAGGTTGGATGCATATAGCGGAAATCTCAGAAACGAAATTAAAAAGGGCAAAAAGGTTTATTTTTATGATAATGGGATTTTAAATACGATAATCGGAAATTTTACACCTGTAGAACTAAGACCCGATATTGGCGCACTATGGGAAAATTATATCATTAGCGAAAGGATAAAAAGCAATGCTTACAGCGGTTTTTACGGCAAATCATATTTTTGGCGCACAACCCAACAGCAGGAAATCGACTACATAGAAGAAGCGGATGGCAAACTAAATGCTTATGAATTTAAATGGAATCCGAAGAAAAAGGCCAGATTCCCAAAAACATTTTTAAACGCTTACAACATTGAAAGTACAATGGTGGTAACACCTGAGAATATTGATGCGTTTTTGTATGTTCCACTAAATTCGCAGTAGATCTATCTTATTTAACCGGCTAATTGCATACAATGGCAAATTTATCATCCACTCCTGCTGGCGATAATCCGACATGGAGGTGCGAATGGATATCTTTGGCGAAAATTTTTCGTAAAAAACCCTAAGGCTTTTGGCACGTAAGTTTTCTTCTGCCTTTACTTCAACCGGGATGTTATCGCCGTTATGCTGAACAACAAAGTCAACTTCGGCGGTGGAACGTTCGGCTGACCAATAATAAATTACATAATTCCCTGAACTTATCAGTTGTTGTAAAATATACTGTTCGGTAAGAGCACCTTTAAATTCAGTAAAAACCTCATTTCCAGATAATAATGTTTTGGCATCAATGTCTCCCATTGCAGAGAGTAAACCAACATCAACCATATATAATTTGAAAGCACTTCTGTCTTCATAGGCAATTAATGGAAATCCGGGCTTTTTTGCCCTATATACTTTATTAACCTGCCCGCAATCATTTAACCATGATAAAGCCAATTCGTAATCTTTTGCCCTTGCCCCTTTCTTAAGCAGGCCATAAATAAACTTCCTGTTTTCTTTTGCCAATTGCGCCGGTATCGAATTCCATATCATTCGTATCCGGGGCACAATTTCATAAGGTGCATGCTTTGAGAAATCCTGATCATAAGCATTTAAAATTTGCTTTTGGATGTTGCGCACTTCCACGAAATTTTTGCTTTCACAATACTTCGATACTGCCTCAGGCATACCGCCAACATAATAATACTGCCGGAGGTAATCTATAAATTTCGATTTATAAGCTGTAATTAACTTCCAATCATTGGAGGAGAGGATTTCCAAAAGTCCTCCCTCACCAATGGCTTTCAGGAATTCTTCATAGGACAAAGGATAGAGGTTCATAAAATCGACTTTTCCTACCGGGAACGATATATTTGAATGAAGTGCCATTCCCAGTAAAGACCCGGCAGCTACAACATGGAATTCAGGTGCGTCTTCCCGGAAATACTTTAATGAAGTAAGTGCCTCCGGTATGGCCTGTATCTCATCAAAAACCAACAAAGTATTTTCAGGTTCTATGGTAAGGCCCGATTCGGCCTGGAGAGCAATAATCAGGCGTTTGATATCGAAGTCATCTAAAAATAAAGTTTTAAGGCGTTTGCTCTTTTCAAAATTCACATAAACCATTTGTTCATATTGAGTATTGCCAAATTCTTTCAGTAACCAGGTTTTTCCAACCTGACGTGCGCCTTTCATGATCAATGGTTTTCTGTTTGGATTGTTTTTCCATTCGATCAAATCGTCTAATTTATCTCTTTTCATTATTGTCCATTTTTGGCGAAGATACACTTTTACAAAGGAATAAATGCTATGTGTTACATTTTTACAAAGGTATTATTGTTTAGGATTACATTTATTCAAAGGATATGTTGGTTAAGCATGATGGTTTAATTTTAGGAATATTTAGTGTGCGCCAGAAAACGCCGATATCTTCGTTGGGCAGTCATTTACAAAAGTAAACTCCTCGGTTTTCTGCACTTCGTCCGCCTCGATCCCAACGATTTCTGACACCCACTTCCTGAAATATTGAGTTTACGTACAGAGATTAATTACTTTTCAGATAATTAAAACTTCGAGGATAATAATAAACCAAACCTGTTAGGCTCTAAAAAGGGCACTAACGCTAACATGTTAACGATGTTTGTTTCCCGCTTGCGGTTTCAATAATAAATTATAAATCAAATTAAAAAATAAAACATTCTCGGAATCAATTCCGAATTTTTATACTTTTGAAAAAACTCGAAATAAAACAGATGGACAGTAACGAAATATATTCAATCATCGATGAAAGCCTTGAAATTGCAAAGCAAGGTGTTTTCAGGACAAGAAATGCTTTATCAGAAGCCCTGCCTTTAATGCCGTTAAAACATATTTTATCCATTGTGGGTGTAAGGCGTTGTGGTAAATCTACATTAATGAAGGAACTTGTCAGGGTTGCGTTGAATGAAACAGTAGAACAAAATGTTCTGTACCTCAACCTTGAGCACCCTTACTTTAACCAGTTTAAGGGCGATGTTGACAACCTTCGGAAAATATACGATATTTTTAAGGATAAAGTAACTCCCGGCCAAAAGTGTTTTGTGTTTTTTGATGAAATCCAATTTTTTACGGACTGGCAGGTTTTTATTAAATCGCTGTACGAAAAAAATGAAGCCAAAATTGTATTAACCGGATCCAATTCAAGGCTTCTCTCTTCCGAACTGGCAACATTGCTTTCGGGTCGGGCAATCCCTTTAATGATGTATCCATTTTCGATTGAAGAGGCAGATGCCCAACTGGATCATTACCTTATTTATGGTGGTTTCCCGGAGGTTGTCCTCAACGAAGGGGCACCAAAACAACTGGCTGAGGTTTATTTTAAAAACATCCTTTATCAGGATGTTATACCGCGTTTCAACATACAAAATACGCTGGCCATGGAAAATCTTTCATACTACCTGCTTTCCCAGGCCGGTAAGGAGATTTCCTACAATACACTTAAATCGATTTCCAGGTTAGATGACAAAACCGCCAAATTATACACTTCATATTTGCAGGATGCAAACCTGCTGTATGTAATTTCCAATTATGATTTTTCTTTAAAAAAAC
>JAOZRY010000404.1 GCA_029939965.1 Bacteroidales bacterium
CCCTGTTTCATGTTTACAAATTATGAAATGCGACAATTCTATTTTACGAATGAAAAGGCATAACAGATTGACTTATAGAGCTAAAGGATTTCTGAATTTAGGTGCAGAGTACCGGAATATTTGTAAACAATAAACGAGTTTAACCGAAAGGTGCAGACCTGCCCGCCGCCTCTATGATCGCCTACCAAAGTACGGGGTGCAGGCAGGCGGGACATAGAAATATAAAAAACGTGTTGGGTTTTTCAGCAGCCCCTATAAAATGCCCGTTACCAGACCTCGTCTAACTCTCACTTGAGGCGGAGAATACCCACCACACTGGCTGGTGCGATGGAACTCCCAACCCTTTCAGTTGAAGGGTTGGGGATGGGGTCAGAATGATTTTTCAAATTAAACTACCACCTAATAATTACTTCAGATTAACGATATATGATTTTTGATTTCTCTTACTTCACACATTTCTTAAATCAAAAATCGTTAATCTCTAATCGTTATTCATTTTATTTCTTGCATTGGCCTGCCTGTTATATTATTTCATTCGCGATCTACTCTTGTGTAACAGGTACAATTGCCGAAGCAAAAGATGTACTGTATGCACCAAAAGCACCAAAGCCACCATTGCTAATATTACCTTTTACATTTGCGGGTGGGCCGCTAAATAATGGGGTTTGAAAATCTATTTGCTCTTGAATCTGCACCAGAAATTCAGTATATTCTTTTGTTATCCGGCTGATGCGCAAGGTTACAATATCGTTTGGTAATAGCTTTTCGCTTTCATTGGATTGATCCAAAAATCCTACACCAATGCCATTGGTATAATTTCCATTATACATCACATCATCAACTACAAACACCTGATCAACAGAATCGTTGATCAAAACCCCATTTTTATAAATATGAAACATATAAAAATCTTCGGTTGGCGGATCCCACACATAGCATTTTACCTCCCAATAGCCTTCATCTCCCCAGTCGGGATGATACTCCAACCCTATCGAATCGAGCTGATTGATAGGATAAATAGTGGATGCAGCAGTATATTCATTTGAACCACCAATCTCCTTTTTTAGTTTAATTTTAAGATTATAATCTTTTCCAATCATACCATAAACATCAGGTTGGGTGAGATAAATTCCTGAGTTTGCGGGTATCTCGGTTAATTGATATTCTTCATCACTATTATAAATTATTACTTCGGCATTTGAAACAACAGATGGAGCAATATCACTAAAGTAATCCTCGGTTTGTGTAAGCTTTACCTTATGAACCATTGTATCCGACGAAAATTCGCCCTCTACAACCAACCGTGCATATTTCTGTTCATCAAGATTAATGTCAATTCTTTCGGTACACGAAAAAGTGATGGTTACTAAAAGGATTATAGAAATTATATTTTTCATATTAATATCTTTTTCAGGTTTGATTAAAATTTAAAATTGTAGGAGATACTTGGGATTATCGAAAACAAATACGTCATTTCAGCATAGGTTTTATAGGGATCGCTGGCATCTTGAACAAAATTAATGGCCCATGCATTTTTGCGTGCATAGGCATTATATACCGAGAGATTCCATTCGCCGTACCATTTCCGATTGGGCTTTTGGTTGGGTTTTAAAGTAAGTGAAATGTCTAAGCGGTGATAATCGGGCATCCGGTAATCATTTCTGTCCGAATAGATCGGAACGATTTTATTTCCCCATATTGCTCTTCCGGTTGGAAACGTAACCGGCATTCCTGTGGTATATACCCAGTTGAGGCCTCCAACCAATCGTTTGCTAAAATTATAGTTGAGCACAATGGAGATGTCGTGAGGCCTGTCATAAGGAGCGGGATAGGGATTTCCATTATTTATCTCTTTAATCTCTCGTTCGGCAACAGAAATTGTATAGCTAACCCACCCCGTTAGATTACCGCGTTGTTTTCGTATCATAAATTCCAAACCATACGACCTTGCATTTCCAAATCTTAGCTCACCTTCCAGTTCTTTATTTAATAGAAGTTCGGCATGATCCTTAAAATCAATCGCATTTTGCATGTATTTATAATAGCCTTCTACCGATGCTTCGAATGTATTATTTTTAAAATTCCTAAAATACCCAATAGCTCCCTGGTCAGAGATTTGCGGTTTTACATTGGGGCTTGATGGAAACCAAATATCCAACGGTGTGCCGGCAGTGGAGTTTTGGGCAAGGTGTATGTATTGCACTGTTCGTGAATAGCTACCTTTAATCGACGAAACCTCATTGAGCATATAGTTAAAACCAAATCGCGGTTCAAGTTGCACAAATGTATTATAGATGTCGCCGTTTGCAATACCTTCCGTTCCATTAACTTCATAATCTTCGTTGAAGTTGTAAAGTGTGTCGGGGCCAATATTGTTGAACATAGAAAGTCGCAAGCCATATTTTAAAACGAGTAGTGCCCCGATTTTTTGTTCGTTGCTTACATAAATACCCGATTCGAGCGCGTACTTTTTGGGAATAACAAATTCGCTAAAAAAGGATTCATCTCCAGTACCGCGAGCTTCGCCGGGGTTGAATGTGTGATGGATGAAACTTCCCCCAAATTTAATTGTGTTTTCGGTATTGAGATACCATGTAAAATCGGCCTTACCGGAATAATCCACAAGCTTCGATTTCCACTCAAACGAATTAACATCACCTTCGGGAGTTCCTAATTCGTATTCGTATCTGGATCGGAGGAAGGTAAAGTTTGAAAATAATTTTTTGGAAAAGAGGTGATTCCATCTAATGGTAACGGTATTATTTCCTAAATCCATTCCTGCAAATTCATTCTTAAAAACATCTTTACCCAAATATGCTGATATAAAAACCCTGTTGTTGTCGTTGATGATGTGAGTAACTTTGGCATTAAAATCCCAAAAAAACAGCTTACTTCCATTTAAACCGTCATTACCAAAAAGCGGGATAAAAAGATCGGCATAAGTGCGGCGGCCTGAAACAATGAATGATGTTTGATTTTTTTTAATGGGGCCTTCAAGGGTAAGGCGGCTGGAGATTAGTCCAACTCCTCCCGTTCCTGAAAACTTTTTCATGTTTCCGTCTTTCATCCGCACATCAAGCAACGAAGACAGCCGCCCACCATAGGCAGCCGGGATATCACCTTTATAGAGCTTTACATCTTTGATCGCATCGTTGTTAAATACTGAGAAAAAGCCAAGAAGGTGGCCTGCATTGTAAACTGTGGCCTCATCTAAAAGAACCAGGTTTTGATCGGCACTCCCACCTCTTACACTAAAACCGGTTGATCCTTCGGCCAGTGGTTTTACACCGGGTAAGAGCTGTATAGCCCTGATAACATCTACTTCACCAAAAAGCGATGGGATTTGACTAATAGTTTTCGAATCGATTTTTACTACACTCATTTCCACTGCCGAAATATTCTTGTCCTGTGGTTCACCGGTTATCACAACTTCATCGAGCTGTAACTCAGCTAATTCAAGTTCTACATTAACGGTTATATCCTCATTTTCGAGTACTACGATTTTTTTTAAACTTTTGTATCCGATATACGAAAACGTAAGTGAATATTGTCCGGGAGGGAGGCTAAGCGCATAATATCCGTAAAGATTTGATACTGTTCCTGATTTTATCTCATCAATATATACGGTTGCACCAATGAGTATTTCTCCTGTTTTGCTTTCGCCAATGTGCCCGCTAATGTTAAACCTCTTAGGTTCAGCACCTTTTTCGGCATATATTGATACACCAAAACACAGTTGGAACATTAACAATAAAATATACAATCTTTTCGCATTCATTAATCATGAGGTTTTATGTAGTAAAAATCCAATTCTATTTACAATGGACACGGAAAAAAATAAGAGGTTGCAATTTTTCCTTGATCATGAGAAATTTAACATCACATTATTATACATATTGTAAATATGAGAAATTGTAATAAGGTTCTAATTCGATTTATGATTTATTATTTATTATTTATGATTTGTTATTGAAACCGCAAGCGGGAAACTAACATCGTTAAC
>JAOZRY010001127.1 GCA_029939965.1 Bacteroidales bacterium
TTAATAAACTTTAGTAACAAATTTTACTAAAACAAACTAAATTTATAATAACTTTTGAAATATTCACTCAGAAATAATTGTAAATTTTTTAAAATTTACAATGACTTTCTGAGTGAGGGGTCCAACGTATAGTCTCTACGGGCACACCCTTTACAAAAAAGTGTATTTCCCTCGGTATTATCTTTAAAACTTTTTTAATATAAAAATTTTAGAAGATTCCACCGATATAAGTTGGCTTTTTCTTTAAACACCCAAAATGAATGTTCAAGACCGCCGTGTAAGATTGGTTTCTTGTTCTATCTCAACCCTTGAATTACAAATTCAAGGTTTTATATGTTGTCAACGAAAAGACCTAATGAGATGTTTTAACATCTCCGATAATACAATGTTCAGAGTTTAGATTGTTTAAAAATTAAAATAATTTAATCTCTAAACGGTCTAAACCCAGCTCGCGTAACTTTTTAATTGGCGAACAGCCAAACCCTTGGAAGCTTCTCCACCTCCAGGATAAGTTGAGCCGACATCGAGGTGCCAAACAACGCCGTCGCTATGGACGCTTAGGCGTTATTAGCCTGTTATCCCCAGGGTAACTTTTATCCGATAATCTAAGGCCGTGTCTAATTCGGGCCTTCGGTTCACTATGTTCTACTTTCGTATCTGCTCGACACGTACGTCTTGCAGTTAAGCTGGCTTGTGCCATTACACTATCAGCACGGTTTCCATTCGCGCTTAGCCAACCTTTAAACTCCTCCGTTACTTTTTAGGAGGATAGCGCCCCACTAAAACTACCCGCCAGGCACTGTTTCTCGTCGTTTTTTCCGCCGAGATTAGAATGTATATGTTAAAAGAGTGGTATTTCACTGATGACTCCAGTATTCCCAAAAGAATACCTTCAAAGTCTCCCACCTATGCTACGCAGTCAAAACATACACCCAATACCAAGCTATAGTAAAGCTCCTGGGGTCTTTTCGTCTAGCTGCAGGTAACCGGCGTCTTCACCGGTATTGCATTTTCACCGAGCTATTCTCCGAGACAGTGCCCCGCTCGTTACACCATTCGTGCGCGTCTGAACTTACCAGACAAGGAATTTCGCTACCTTAGGACCGTTATAGTTACGGCCGACATTCACCAG
>JAOZRY010001128.1 GCA_029939965.1 Bacteroidales bacterium
CGGTTGGTCACTACATCCCAATCCAGTTTATAAAATGCAACATAAACACTCCCTTCCGAATCAATAGCAAGGTGATTTTGATAAGCATCATATTCGTTAATATAGCTGTCCCCAACCAAACTCCATTCTTCGTTGGCTGCATCATATTTCTGAACAAACAACTTCC
Organism: Bacteroidales bacterium; assembly: GCA_029939965.1. Taxonomy (GTDB): domain Bacteria; phylum Bacteroidota; class Bacteroidia; order Bacteroidales; family 4484-276; genus SABY01. Next base: position 167 of record JAOZRY010001128.1, read on the forward strand.
ATTGCGAATCTTTACCATCGTCTGAGGGGACAGCACAATCGTATAGCAAATAGGGTTCCCCTTCGAGGTTAATTTCCAAATCAAGAAAACCCGCAGTTTCAAAGTTAACTGTTGGTGTTACCAATTCCATCCATTGGGCGTTTAATGTTGTGCCTGAGATTAGAAGCACGAAAAAAATCAGAAATGTGTTTTTCATAGTTTTAATTATCGATATTTATAAAACACGAAATTACCATAAAGAGTTTTGCAAGTAATTATTTGGTATGGGAAGAAGTGCGAATAGGTATATCCATACAAAATATTATGAACTTGTCCGGTATAAAAAGAGGTGGAAATCGTTCACTCAAAATTCGCAAAGCATTGTTTATAAACAATTTAGATTTGCAGTCTTGTATAAAAACTTTATGGTCTCTGCGTGAAATATGTTTTTAGACCTGACTCATGAATATTGTAAATTCGTCCCTTCCATCGTTTACCGAAAAACATTGACCTGTGCCATTTATCGACAAATAGTTGTGGGGGCAAATGATATTACTTTGTTCACATTTTTATTGTGTTAAACTTTGTACCCAAATCCCCTCACCTTGCTAAAATCATTTTCATCAAAAATTGTCAGGTCTTTATTTTTATACCTGTCAATCGTTTCCGGCATTTTTACCAATTGTTTTAGCTTGTTGATTTCATATTTTTCATGGTCAATAAAGTTTAAAATACTGGTAATTATTTTACCGGGATCCATGCAAAGCTCCTCAAATTTAATCAAAAGAAAATTGTTGCCCAGTAATTCTTCACCCTCGGCAATTGCCTTTTTATTTGCGGCGTACCAATAATTTAGGGCAGCTTTTGGAGTTGTGTATTTATTTTTGTCAATACCATAATATTCCCCCCAGTTATTTAATTGATCCTGGTTTTTGCTAAATGCCATATCAAGGCCGTTGCGGATTGTATGTATGTATTTCAGGTTTT
>JAOZRY010001129.1 GCA_029939965.1 Bacteroidales bacterium
ATAGGTCATTATGAAATTAGTTAACAAACATAACTTTAGATCTGTTTTCTGCTATCTAAGCCAAACTGAATAAGGTTTTCTTGACTTTGGTTCTGAAAAGTGGTTTTCTTTAAAACAGTGATTATCAGACTTTTTACGAAACCATCAATAGTAAATATCAATTTATATCATGGATGACGCTTACTCATGAAATCTGCAAAGAAAACAGCTTATGAAAATCTCAGGTATAGAATAATTTCGCAGGATCTTCCACCTGGCGAACTGCTGAAAGAAAAAGAATTGATGAGTCATTACAGTATTGGCCGGACTCCTTTGCGTGATATTTTTATCGAACTTCAGAGGGAAGGATTGATAAAAAGAGTACCGAGGGCAGGTACATGGGTTGCCCCCATGGATATTGGATTATTAAAGCAGACAATGGAGGTCAGGATAGAGCTTGAAGGGCTTGCCGGAGAACTTGCTGTAGAAAGAATTTCAGATGAGCAGATAAAAAAGCTTGAATTTATAATAAAAACTGTTGACGACATAGAATTTAAAGAGAATGTGGACGAAGAGTTGCTTGGCTATGAATCAGCCTTTCATAATATTATTTACTCAGCAACAGGTAATCCTAAACTTGAAGAGATACTTTCCGAACTTCAAAGCGTCTGTGCAAGATTTTGGCATCACCTCCTTTTCAGCAAAAAGGAACTTGTAGAACTCTTTAAAAATCAGCGTTTAATGCTTGATGCATTGAAAAAAAAGGATAAAAAGAAGTGCAGGCAAATAATGAGGGAACACATGCCTGATTACAGCAAAAATATGAAAGGATACAAAATTCCAATCCAGGATAATACAAAGTTTAGATTCTGATATGAAATATTTATTTACCGATTTGGTGTCATTCACACGGGCCAAAGGCGCTTTCGCCGGCTTGTCGCTGAAAGGCTCTGTCATCAAAGTCAACAGCAAGATGAACAGCGTTTATTACGGCGCAAAGGCTGCACCAATCTATATTGTCATTTCTCAAAAAATGACCAATGCCGGAGCGGCGAAACTTTGTGCCGAGGCTGCTGGCGCTTCCAATAAATTATGAAGGATACCCGCTATTATGGAAACATTATTAATCAATAAAACGGTCAGCGCCTCTAAA
>JAOZRY010001130.1 GCA_029939965.1 Bacteroidales bacterium
ATGCTTCGGCATTGGTAATAAATCTTTTTTCGCCGTTGAGGATGTACTTATCTCCTTTTTTAATAGCGGTAGTTTTGATGCCCTGCACATCGGATCCAGCCTGAGGTTCGGTGAGGCAGTAAGCTGCAACGCCTTTTACTTCGTTGATCAGACCAAAATATTTTTTCTTTTGCTCGTCGCTGGCAGCAAGATAAAGTGGTGTGAGTGCAAGTGTATTGGCATCGATCGAGATACCTATTCCCACGCAGCCGGCTCCAAGTTCTTCGGAAGCAAAAACACCATCTAACAACGAATGGTCGTGCCCGCCATATATTGCTGGCATTGGGCCATTCATAATTTTTTCGTCGTAGGCTGCTTTAACAATTTCCCATGGAAACTCGGCCAACTCGTCGTACTTTAATCTGTTAGGAATAATCCACCTTTGGGCAAAATCGCGATATTGTTCTCTGATCTTTTCCTGCTCAGGTGTGGGTGAAAAATTTATCATAGTATAAAAAATTAGTGTTAGTTAAATTTCATTATAAAAATAAAAGCGAGCAAATTTAAGAAAAACATGCTTTCATGTAGTGATTGTTCAAGCTATTATTTTCATTCTCAATTTACCGGCACTTGAAGGATGGGTAAGATTATTTGCTACATTTGTTGAAAACAATTTATGATGGAATATAACAAAGAGAAAAAATTCATCGACCTGCCTGAATATCCCGGCGGAAAAAAAGCCTTTCAGGAATTCATACGCAAAAACCTTAAATACCCTACGGAAGCATTGAAACACAAAATAGAAGGAACTGTTCATGTAAAATATCGTGTGGATGGATTGGGTAAAATTGTTTTTGCGGAGGTAATACGTGGGATTGGTTATGGTTGTGATGAAGAAGCCCTACGACTAATAAAAACGCTGAAATATGGGAGAGCAAAAAATCGCGGGGTACGGGTAACCACTACAAAAAGGACTATAATTAAATTTGCTATTCCCAAAAAAACCGGTGTACAATATAACTATGTAAAGAGTGCAAAAAAAAAATCCACCAAAAAGGAAAACACAAAAAGTGGGGAATCTTATGGATACACCATTAGTTTCTGAAAGAAGAAAATGGGCAAAGAATTGTTTATTTCATCACCCTCACTAAGG
>JAOZRY010001131.1 GCA_029939965.1 Bacteroidales bacterium
TCTCGGTAAATATGGAATCCTTTAATTGAGTATGTTTCTTAAAATATTCCAGTGCAATCTTATACTTATTTTCTGCTTCGTTTATTTTGTAATAGTTTTCATAAATCAATTTTAAAGATTCTGGATTGTCGATTTTTGTAGCAATTTTATAACTTCTGTCGTTGTATTTACGACTGGTTACCAGATCGTTGGTTTTAATGTACAATTCGCTAAGCGAAACAAGAGCCAGAGTTATTCCCAATTGATCACCAACTTCTTCTTCCAGTTGCAACGATCTTTCAAGCATCATAATTGCCAACCCCGATTCGCCGGTATTGGAATATAAATCGCCAATGTTATTTAATGCAGTGGCAATACCAGATTTATCCTTTTGATCCTCATAAATGACCAATGATTTTTCGTAATATTCAAGTGCTTTTTTATACTCCTTCAAATCTGCAAATATGATCCCGATGTTATTAAATGAAGTGGCTATCCCGTAATAATTATTCAACTCTTTTTCGATCTCCAACGATTCTTCAAAATATTTTAATGCTTCATCCAAATTTCCGCCTTCATGGTACACAATACCCAAATTATTCAGAATTTGTGATATCCCGGATCTTAAAGAGTTTTTATTCATTATGCTGAGTGATAGTTTATAATAATCGATTGCTTTATCATAACTACCCCAATCGTAATACATAACGCCTAATGAATTATATGTTTCGGCTAAATCCTCATCCAAACCAAGACTATCATAAATTTTCATTGAGTAATCATATCGGTTTAATGCCTCATAGTTCTTACCACTCTTATGCAAAAGAGAGGCGAGCGAATAGCTTACCTCAGCTTCCATTTTAGCATTTCCAATCGAATCGTAAATATTAATGGCCTTTATGTAATACTCTTCAGCATTCTCCAAATCATTCTGATAGTCAAAATTAATAGCTAAAAAATGGCTTGAAAGTGCTGTGAGCTCCGGGTTGTTATTCTTAATACTTAATTGCAGTGCATTTCCATAGTATTCACTCGAAACATTATAATTATCCCTGTAATAATAGCAGTCGCCAATATTGAGCAAAGCAGTGATATGATCCTCGGTATTTTGAAATTTTTGAGCTATCGCTAACGCATCTTCGGCATAACCTT
>JAOZRY010001132.1 GCA_029939965.1 Bacteroidales bacterium
GGTGGTGGTAACATTGGACTCATGCGCGAAATTGCGGATGCTGTGCTTGGGATGGGTGGTGAAGTAATTGGGGTAATACCTGAGTATATTGTGGAAAAGGAGATTGCGCACAGAGGTGTTTCCAAACTACACATTGTTGGAAGTATGCATGAGCGTAAAGCGTTGATGGCTGAACTATCGGATGCTTTTGTGGCGTTGCCCGGAGGCTTCGGTACTATCGACGAATTTTTTGAGATTATGACCTGGAATCAACTTGAGATTATAAATAAACCGGCTGCCCTTTTTAATATTGCCGGCTATTTTGATGCATTACTACAATTTATTAACCACAGTGTTGACGAAAGATTTGTACGTGAGGAACACAAAAATAACCTGATAATCGAAACCAACGAAAATATTTTGCTCGATAAACTCAGAAACCACCAACATACTAAAGCCGAAAAATGGATTGACCGACTTAAAATGGATTTGATTTAACCCTTAAAACAGTAGTTGTAAAATGTTAATTATTGGTATAACAGGAACTTTAGGAGCCGGTAAAGGTACCATTGTAGAATATCTTGAAAAACAAGAAAAATTCCGCCACTTTTCGGTACGTGGGTACATTGCGGAGGAAATAAAAGAAAGAGGCCTCCAAGTAAATCGGGATACATTAACGATTGTAGCCAACGAGTTGCGGGCAAAAAATTCTCCATCTTTCATCGTGGACAGATTATACGAAAAAGCTATCGAAACTGATCAAAACTGTATTATTGAAAGCATTAGAACACCCGGTGAAATTATTAGCCTGAGAAATAAAGGTGCGTTTTTTCTTTTCGCAGTGGATGCTGATGCGAATAGCAGGTATGAAAGAATAAAGGCCAGAGCTTCAGTAACTGATCATGTGGACTTTCAAACTTTTTTGGCCAATGAAGCACGCGAAATGAATACGGATGACCCCAACAAACAAAACCTGAAAAAGTGCATCGAAATGTCGGATTACAGGTTTAATAATGATAACTCCGTTGATGAACTTCAAAACAAAGTGGCTCAGGTTCTGAAAAATATTCAGATGGACTTACAATGTAAAAATATTAATAATGGCATCAGAAAATAACAATTCATCAGCAAACACTAATTTTGTACGGCCA
>JAOZRY010001133.1 GCA_029939965.1 Bacteroidales bacterium
AGTATCTCTTTTGATCATTTGGATGAAGGCTGGGAAATCACATCGGAAGAGATTGTCGGTAAAATCCTGGATCTGAGTATAATCCAAACTTTCTGTCTTGAACTCTGGGCAACCGGCTTTTGGAGCCAGGTTAATCGAATAATTGACGATTATGCTAAACAATTGTCATAAGGAGGTTACTATGGACGACGAATTAAAAGAGTTATTAAAAAGAATTCAAAAACCAAACGAATTCATGTCTTTAGCTGACAGGCAGAAATTAGTTGATTTTGTTTATGACTATGAGCTGCAGTACCAAATTCACCATTTGATAAAACCACTCGACAAGGAGGACAAATGAAAATCTTATCCATGGCATTTTGTTTGATAATTTTCGGTATCATGCTCGGCTACGCCTGGCATTATCATGTTGTGCCTGTGGAAAAAGTTTATGTGGCTTACGAGTCAATCGCTTGGGAAATCCCGCTGCCGCATAAGTATTCAAGGAAGTACAAAACCCACCCAGGGATAATCCCAGCATATATGCTGCCATAATTTTTAGGAGGGCTGAGGTTTCTTGGCCCTCCTTGCTTTTTTTCTTCTGTCATTCTTTCTTCGATCCGCTTTACGTCTTGACTCAGGCGCCAAAAAATTCTCATACTGATGTTCAACACATTCCTCGACGTCTTCCGGGTTACAATTTCTGCAACAGTTCACGCATGTTTTCTTCATGATTTTTCCCCTAAAAATTAACATACACTCTACTCAACTCACCCTGTCTGGACATCTGCATCGCATCTGTAAAAAAATCCTGTTGTTTGTAATTCTTACAGTTTTTACAAGGCAATGCTTCGTATCCGTCGTACAAATCCAAACATTTTCTCTTGTTAATACAATCGCTTCTTTCTATATCTCTCTGCTTCTCGTTTCTATAATTCGGCCTGACAGGTTTCTTGTTATATCGTCTCTGGTTTGTTTTTTTTATAGCTGCCTTATGCCGCTTCTCCTGACAGGTCGGGCAGAACTTTGATAGTGGCCCGCACTTGTATGCTTCAAAAGTTTTTCCGCACTTTTGGCAAACTGTTTCACGCAAAATAACCCGGCCTCCATGTTCTTTGCAAACATGGTGTTTTGTATCGCCTCCGGTTG
>JAOZRY010001134.1 GCA_029939965.1 Bacteroidales bacterium
ACAGGCTGTGGGGCAGATGAAACGGATTGCTTCGCTCCGCTCGCAATAGCCCCAGTTTCATAAAAAGGTACCGATAGCGAAGCGGTTTAAAACAACTATTCTCAATGCAAAAGGCCAATTAAAAAACGTATTTTGCGGGGAGTCCCGATAGCTATCGGGAGGACAACTGAAGCAGGATATACCAACTCCACGGAAATAGAATATCTGACAATTGAAATGGAAGCAAAAGAGAAAACAAATTCATGGTAAAGATTATCAGGTTAAGTAACGCTGGCTTGTTATGAACAATAATGAAATCATACTATATCAATCAGGCAATCAATCAATACATATTGAAGTACGCTTTAAGGATGAGACTGTTTGGTTGACGCAAGCCAAAATTGCTGAGTTGTTTGGGGTGAAAAGACCTGCAATAACAAAGCATTTAAAGAATATTTTTATTTCTGGTGAATTAGATGAAGATAGCACGTGTTCCATTTTGGAACATATGGGTGCTGAAGGTGTCCAAAAATACAAAACCAAATATTATAATCTTGATGTTATCTTATCGGTTGGTTATAGGGTTAATTCAATAAATGCTACTCGATTTCGTATCTGGGCCAATAAGGTACTTAAAGATTATTTACTTAAGGGTTATGCAGTAAGTAATCGTATCGACAGAGTAGAAAGTGATGTTTATTTATTGAATAAAAAAGTTGAAAAAATTGATTTTCAGATACGGACTAATCTACCCCCAACCGAAGGAATCTTTTACGATGGTCAAATCTTCGATGCCTACAAATTTGTTACTGATATTATTAAATCAACAAAACAATCTATCATTTTGATTGATAATTATGTAGATGAAAGTGTACTCGTTTTATTGTCGAAAAGAATGCCCAAAGTGGAGGCCATAATTTATACGGTCGCAATCTCAAAACAACTTAAACTGGATGTCAAACGGTTTAATGCACAATATCCGCCAATTGAATTAAAAGTATTCAATAAATCACATGACCGGTTTTTGATTATTGATCATACTACGGTTTATCATATCGGTGCTTCAATGAAAGACCTGGGTAGAAAATGGTTTGCATTCTCAAAAATAAATTTAAGTGTAAATGAAATGCTGAGTAAACTAAAATAACA
>JAOZRY010001135.1 GCA_029939965.1 Bacteroidales bacterium
GAAAACTGATTTAATGTTTGAAACAGGTTGCTTCGGCGCTGTGCGCCTCGCAAAGTCGATTTTATTAAGAGCTTTTATTATTAATACTCTTTTGCGGAGACGGGCTATTGCGAGCGAAGCGCGGCAATCTGCTTCGTCTGCCACTCAGCCTGTTAGAATCAGAGCTTATCATACAGGTCTTCCCAATCGGGGTTCATCTTGTTTATTTTAGTTTACTCAGCATTTCATTTACACTTAGTCCTATTTTTGAGAATGCAAACCATTTTTTACCCAAGTCTTTTAGTGATGCCCCAATATGATAAACTGTAGTATGATCAATAATCAAAAACCGGTCGTGTGATTTATTGAATACTTTTAATTCAATTGGCGCATACTGTGCATTAAACCGTTTAATATCCAGTTTAAGTTTATTTGAGATTGCGGCAGTATAAATTACAGCCTCCACATTATGCATTCTTTTCAACAATAAAACGAGTACGCTTTCATCTACATAATTATCAATCAAAATGATGGATTGTTTTGCTGATTTAATAATATCAGTAACAAATTTGTAGGCATCAAAAATTTGACCATCGTAAAAGATTCCTTCGGTTGGGGGTAGATTAGTTTTTATCAAAAGATTAAATTTCTGATCATGTTCGATTAGCTTATTCTCAACTTTTTCAATCCGCTGATGAAGCACAAAACCTCTTAAAAGAAATTCTTTTAATATTTTATTAGCCCATATTCGAAATTGTGTTCCACGCTTAGATTTAACGCGGTAACCTACTGAAATGATAACATCAAGATTGTAAATAAAAAGTTTTCGTTTAACCTGTCTTTTCCCTTCTGTTTGAACAGTCAAGTATTCCTTGACAGTTGAATCAGGATATAATTCTCCTTCTTTAAATATATTATTGATGTGAAGGCTGATGTTTTGTTTTGTAGCCTGAAAAAGCTCAACCATTTGGACTTGAGTCAACCAAACTGTTTCTTCTTCAATGCGTACTTCAAGCATTGTAGATTTATCATCGGGTTGATAAATTATAATTTCAGCTTTGTTCATTGTTAGTAATCAGGTCAGGTTTATTTGCTTCACTATGCCAGTTTTATTTCTAATAAAGTTTTAGTTTGATAGCTTTACTACTA
>JAOZRY010001136.1 GCA_029939965.1 Bacteroidales bacterium
TTTCCCGAAGAAAAATCGGGACAGGCTAAACAGGGCTATTCACGTTTAATCCCTTTAGGATTAAATTAGTGACATGTAAAACCACAAAGTGGTTTAATGCGAATAGCCACAGGCGAAGTCTGTGGTAAGGTAATGGCAATATTCCAAAACCCTGAAAGGGTTTAACAAATTGAGCATATATTTTCCTTTGTTCAATTTCCTGATTATTAAATATTAAAATCGTGTATTACTGCCTTTTGTAATTTCTTTATTGTTGATCACCAAAATTTTGCAAAGTACTATTTGCCCATGATGAGATATGGCGGATATGTGAAAAACTTTATTGAAATAAAAACCCTACTTTTGCCGCCTTAAATTATCAAAATAAAAAATATAAATGGCTTTAATCCATTCATTTGAACGCAGTGGCAATTATCTTTTCAAAAATAGAAGCTATATTCCTGTGGCTCTGTTTTTATTGGCTGTGCCGGTTATTTACCTGAGCGATGTATCTCACATCCACCAATCGTGGAAGCAAATCATTACGCTACTGGCAATAATTATTAGTTTTATTGGATTTATTGTACGGGCAATTACAATTGGGACTACCCCTGCAGGAACATCCGGGAGAAACACAAAAGAAGGTCAGGTAGCCGAAGAACTCAATACGGGTGGTATTTATTCCGTTATCCGGCATCCACTCTATCTTGGCAATTACCTTATGTGGATTGGAATAGTAATGTTCACTTTCAACGTATATTTTTTCATCATCGTTTCGCTGGCTTATTGGCTCTATTACGAAAGAATCATGTTTGCTGAAGAGCGGTTTCTAGAAAAAAAATTCGGAAAATCGTACATGAACTGGTCTTTAACAGCTCCGGCGTTTATCCCCTCTTTTAAAAATTACAGGAAAAGTAAGATGATCTTCTCGATAAAAAGTGTTCTTCGCCGCGAATATTCCGGTGTACTGGCTACTGTGTTTGGATTTACATTTATCGATAACCTTCGGCATTACTTCGAGTATCAACAATTTGATTTATATCGAATATCCAATATTATTCTGGCAGCAACGGTTATTGTTGTTTTGATTCTGAGAACACTCAAACATAACAGTTCCATTTTGAGCGAAAGCGGGCGTTCCTAACTTA
>JAOZRY010001137.1 GCA_029939965.1 Bacteroidales bacterium
TACCATTGATGATGCATCAGGAAATAACAATGGATTCCTTGATCCGGGCGAAACTGTAGAGATGACTGTTATTTGTGCAAATGAAGGTTCTGCCGAGGCATTTAATGTTGTTGCAGAACTTACCAGCTCCGACCCATTGATTGAGGTTATTACAACCGAGCCACAAGATATTGGAGATTTAACACCATCAGCAACCGGACAAGGTGTATTTACCGTTTATGCCAGCCCCGATATTGTTCCGGGTTACACTACCGAACTCAATGTTTTATTATCTGCTGATATGAATATTTCGCAGGAAGATGTTATTCCACTCGCATTTACCGATTATTGCGATGCCAGTACAAATACCGAAGATGAATGGATTGCCAACGTACTTTGCGGCGAAATAGACAATGCAAGTCCCTGGCAGGGTGGTGTAGCCGATTATACCGATATAACCACAGTTTTGCAACCCGGTGTTGGCGAACCAATTACCATTACCAATGGTAACGCATGGGCCAGCGATCTGGTTACTGTATGGGTTGACTGGAATCTTGATAAAGAATTTGGCAATAGTGCCAACGAAACTATCGAATTGCTTAATGTTGGTGGAACAGGAGCATCCTTTACCGGCGAAATCACCCCTCCTGCCGATCAACAAAACGGACAGTTCCGTATGAGGGTAAGGATGACTTATAGCTCTGCACCAGAACCCTGCGGAGAAGCATCATACGGAGAAGTTGAAGATTATACAGTTCTTATCCAGGGTGTTTTATCGGCCGACTTTACTGCCGATGTTACCGAAGGTTGTGATGAACTTACAGTTAATTTTAACAACAATTCCAGTGGAAATGTTTTAACATGGGCTTGGTTGTTCGAAGGTGGTAACCCGGCAACATCCAATGATGAGAATCCTGTTGTAGAGTATTCTGCAAGTGGAAGTTTTGATGTTGAACTTACAGTTACAGACGAAACCAACAGCAATACCACAGTGAAAGCTGATTATATCACCATTTTGGCACTGCCCGAAAATGCAGGAAACATTACCGGTAACACCGAAACCTGCCAGGGATATGAAGAAATTTATACTGTTGATGTTATTGGTAATGCCGATGATTATACCTGGGTAATCGATCCTGCCGAA
>JAOZRY010001138.1 GCA_029939965.1 Bacteroidales bacterium
ATCAGGGATTTTTACAGAATATTTTTGCATAACATTAATATTTCAATTTCTAATATATATCAAACGATTGGCCTGGAAACTTTACCCTCAGTGTGATATTTTCAGCACCCAGTAATCCGCTATATGATAATACTTGCTTGCTATTGTTAGTTAAAACAACAACCTGACTACTTCCAATTACTGTGGCTTTTTTACCATCAACCAAAATTGCAGTGGATTCATCAATGCCAATGCAGGTTTCACCAGGGTTTTCAATGGCAACCGAAATCAGCCGGTTCATTCGCATTCGATTAATAAAGTGCTGATCGATAATAACGTTTTCTAATAGGCCAAGCCCTTCCGAAAGTTCAATATTATTTTCGTGGATGGTTTTGAAATTCCCGGAATATACAGCAAGTGACAGCTGGTTTCCGGTAATCATTTTTTTACTCATTACGGCTGCTCCTGCACTTGTGCCAGCAATCAATACACCTCTTTTATAAGCATCGTGTATGGCCTTATCCAAACCTGTTTTTTGTGCAATGATCATAAACTTATTTTGATCCCCACCTGTAATATACACCATCCCTGCACTCCTCACCGAATCGAGCCCTGAACTTGTTAATAAAGAATCGGTGTTTAAAAATAGCGATTTTATATTTTTTATACCAAGTTGCCGAAACTGTTGCGTAACAAAAGTGGCAGATTCATTGGGTTCGCTACTCGAAAAAGGAAGAATTATAATATAGTCAGCCGGTAACAAGGCTGCGGCATCAATCATCTGCTGCATTAGTTCAGGCGGTCGTTCTCCACCTCCAATAATAAATAATTTACCGGTAACGTTTTTGCTGCCTGATGAATCGCATCCTGCCAATAAAAAATAAAGGAATATGCCTGCAAGTAAAAATAATGACTTTCGTTTCATCTTTAATCCGTTTTTATACTTATGATACAACCGGTTAAGCTTTTACCCTTATTAACTTTATGAAAAAAAACAAATGGAAATGAGAGAGAAAATTAATGATGTCTGGAGTTTCAATCCGGCAAATTCCTTATTATCTGATAATCATAAAAAAATCCCGGCAACTTAAGCTACCGGGATTTTGATCAGCAATCGGAAACCTACCCCGCCGGGCAGATTAA
>JAOZRY010000405.1 GCA_029939965.1 Bacteroidales bacterium
ATTATTAATAATCGTTTTAATCTTAAATAAAAAGTAAAGGTATCAATTTATGATGTGTGTAGGGAAAAATAGCTCTTTTGGTTTTCAACATTCTACTAACTTTGGTTTCAAATTACCGATAAAACCAAATGTGCTATTTGTGCGGTTGGTTTATTTTGGTATTTTTTTATCTAATTTCAGGCTACCAACTATTAAGCTGGACAAATTGAAGAAAAATGCCATTCCGCACGTGTGCATAGCCGTTAGGTCAAGGGGGTAAACTAATCCGGCTACCGATAAAATATTCAGATTAACCCGGTATGGGTTACGCTATTGTAGCACCGGATAATTAGATGATTGCTCTACAACCCGGTATGGGTTTTGAGTTCTTGCAATACTTCTTGCAAATTTCGACTATGGCGAAACCCATACCGGGTTTTGAGTTCATTTACATTGTAAATATCTAAGCTACAATAGCAGCAACCCATACCGGGTTGAAGAGGAGAGATGTGTTTGCTCTCTCTCCATTTAATGGCCAAACTATTCTATGAATTGCCAAGACACTATTTTCATAACCTAACGGCTATGCGCACGTGCCGGACACTAATTTATAATGAATTGATAATTAGCAGTGTCCAATGTTATGCGGGTAGCCAGTTTTTGTTTAGATCAATTACATCAATTAGAAAATAGAAGGTAGATGTTAGAAATTTAACATTGGTTTTTGTTTAGGTCAATTAGATTTGGTTATATTTTTTCTTTTATCTGATAAAAAATTCCTCTCTCCTGCTCAAGAGTTTCAATTTTATTTTCAGCATCCAACACAGCAAGATATTTGTTAATCTCATTGGTATGTAGTCCTGATATTTTCGCCAAATCATCAACTGTGCATGGCCTTCGTGCTATCGTTTCTATAATAGCTGTTTCGGTATCTTTTCGGTACGATTTAATGTTTTTCCTTGCCGGAGCTGCTGCAATTATTTCAAGGTTATCCAATTTCAAAAAATTTGCCACCCGCTTCATTTCTTCTGCTGTTGTTCCCCTAATATCCCTCACGGTTCCGGGTCGGTCTAAAGTATTTAACTGAACCGAATCAGGGTTTATTTTCACTATTGCTTTTCTAAGTTCTGTTAGTTCTTCCTCATTGTTGTTGTAGCCGGGCAAAATAAAAATTTCGAGCCACATTTTGCCCTTAAATTCATTTCTAAATTCAATTAATCCTTCAATGTATTTGTTTATTGTTAGTCCTTTTGATGGCCGGTTTATTTTTTGAAATGCAGCCTGAGTTGCAGCATCCAACGATGGAAGAACAACATCCGCATCTTTTATTGCATCTCTCACATCTTTATCGATAAGCATTGTTCCGTTGGTTAAAACGGCAACAGGAATATTGGGCCTGATTTGTTTTATAAACCTAAGTATCTTACCAATACAAATATTTAGTGTGGGTTCGCCATAGCCCGAAAAAGTGATATAATCAGGGTTAGGATTATCATTAAAAAAATCTATCAGCTCTTCTTTTACTTTATCGAACAGAATGTATTCTTTTCTTTCGAGAGTGAGCTTTGTTGTTTTCCCTACTTCACAATAAACGCAATCGAGCGAGCAAACTTTTTTTGGAACTAAATCGATTCCCAGCGACATTCCCAATCGTCGTGATGGTACTGGACCAAACAGGTATTTATACATAATTTTCCTTTATTTATTGATTCTACTACAAATTTAGTGGAACATACAAAAATACTTCAATGCAATAATGTAAACAATATCCCAAATGAAAAATACAATATTATTCCTCATAAGCTATTTAATATCATGGACTTAACCATTAAGAAATATTTTAACATTTAAATCCCGTATGTACGGGATCACATTTCATCATTATAAACAAACTTATTAACAGAACAACAGAATCATTGTTTATTACAAAAATGATAGTAGAACCTACTTTTTATTGGCTTTTTTTCTCCTGCGTTCTTCCCGGTTAACCGACTTCTCTTTATTATTCTGCTCCTTCTTCTGTTTCTTATCGTACTTTTTTTTGCTATTGGAAGCAACACCGGGAACTATGGTTGCCTTAATGCCACTAATGAGAGATTTCGCCAGATAGTTGAAGATACTTTTGTTTTTATCGCGAACAAAAAATATTGCTGCCGGCTCAGGTTTATCATTACTTTTTCGAGGGGGATTAAACTTACGGATTACCATATTTGCCACCGCACTAAGCAACCCAAGCTCTGCTTTTTCTTTTTCCCTCATTTTCTTAAGACCGGTAATGTGCAAACTATCATAAATCATTATTAGTTCACCCTGCGAATATTCCTCATTAGCCACGGCTTCAAAGGTTAGCGATCGCAACAAGCCATGGTCAATGCGGAGGTATTCAGTATTTTCGATCATGCTATTAAAGGCGGCCATATCCATTTCGCCCATTTTTCCGTGAAAAGAAAAATCCGGGCTCTTTATATTTTTAGTAAAAACCACTTCAAGCTCAAGCCGCCCGGCATCAAAAAAATCGGCCTGTATATCCCACCTCATCGAACCATTATCGGCGATTACCTTTGGCATATTCGAAACATTAATTATAGTAGCATATAAGTTGGTAATAGGAATTTTTCCGGGCTCCGTGGCATCTTCTCCCAATTGCTCATAAAGCACTTCAGAATGTGTGATTTCAATTTTTTTTACATTCAAATCAAAATCAAGATTTGAAAGTGACTGTTGTGGAAATTTTGGGAAACGTAAATAATCAAAGGGTATATTTTTATCGCGATAAGCGTTCAGGTACAACTCATCAATAAGTATATTATCAATAAGAATACTGTTATCTAACACCAGCTTTTCCATATCAAAACCAACAATTTCGAGTTTTGCAAGTTTCACTTCCATCCGGTCGGTTTGCTTCCCGAATTTTTTGCCAAAATCCGCTTTGCTATATTGTGGAATTAATTCAAAATTATAAACGGTAATATTACGATCACCAATATTATTTTCGATTTCCCCGATTTTAATCTGGTAAAAACCATCGGGAGTGGGGTAGCAAATATCAGCAAAACTCACATAAGCTTCTTCAAAAGTTCGGGTTATCAGGGTTTTTACAATACGAGTAGTTTCTAATTCCAGATTATTAATGCGCACATTTATCTTACCTGCTCTAAATTTTTCTACATTGTTTATACGATTAATAAAACTAAAGCTTCCATCATAAACCGAAAATTGCGAAAGGTTAAAATTCTCAATTCCGGTTTTCATTGTTGTGGTATCGGCCTTTTGGTCTTTGTAATAGTTTCTGGCCATCTTTTTTTCAGAAACCGATAGGTGGTCAATCATTGTAATTTCCGGATTTGAAATTTCTACATTTTCAAGTTGGATATGCTTTAACTTTAGCGAGAAATTTGCGGTAAGACCGTTTATAGAAAGCTTTGGTACTTTGAGATTGTAAACAATTGGGTATTTGTATCTCAGCGAATCATCCTCCGAAAAAAAGGAATCTTTAGGTTTAATTTCCAGGTCTTTAATAACTAAGTTTCCTGAGAATAGCACAAGAGAAACTTTGCTATATTTAATGTTGTAAACTTTACTTATTTCTGAACCTTGATATTCTTTTCTTAAAATATTTTCAACAATTTCCCCGGCATTTCGATCCAGGTAAATAAGTCCTCCAACCGCAATAATCATTAAAACTCCGATAATGATTCCGACAATTTTAATAGTTTTAATAATACCCTTCTTTTTCAAAACCGTTCCAATTAGTGAAACAAAAATCAAAGGTACATAAAGTTAGATAAATTCATAGTTTCGTGTACACCATAAATCGCTAAAAAATGGAGTTTTCTTGTAGAGATTATTTACAGATAATCAATTAGCCCCGCCTTTATGGTTATTGAAACAGGTGAGCTGACACCCCATGAAAATCCGGATATTTGATTTAGGCTCTTAATTTGGAAAACTAACCAACATGTTGTTTAAATATTTT
>JAOZRY010000406.1 GCA_029939965.1 Bacteroidales bacterium
GGTAATATCCCGGATGCTTCCCCTACAATAAGGCTCTGGTTTGAACAGGCTGTTTATGATGGCTCAACCGGTAGCACACCATTGTTTCAACAAAAAATTCATGTTAACGGCAACATTTCCTCAGCGGAAGTATCTTTGGTAAATGTAGTATTTGAAACCCTTACAAATGAGGAATTACTTCTTATAGATAATCTGGTTGGTATCCCATTAAAAATTGACCCTTCTCTTAAGATTTCTACCTCGCGTGGCGAATCATTTGCTATCGTTTCCTTTCTTCCTTTCAGGTTAAATATCTTATCAGGAAAATATGAAAAGCTAATTGGTTGTGACTTAATCATTTATCCAAACAAAAATTTCAACTCAGGAAATACAATTAGAAGTTACGCTGAAAATTCTATTTTGGCTTCCGGGAACTGGTATAGAATTAAAGTGCAGGAAACCGGAGTTTACAAAGTATCGTACCAACAAATGGCGGATATGGGTATTGGAGTTTCTAATCTTAACTCATCAAACATCCGGCTTTTCGGAAACGGTGGAGGAATGCTGCCAGAGGCTAATTCGGAATATCGCCCCGATGATCTGCTCGAAAACGCAATAGCCATATCGGATGGTGGAGATAATGTGTTTAACTCCGGCGACTATTTTTTATTTTATGGTGAGTCGCCAAACGAATGGAAGTACAAATCGGGATCAGGAGAGTTTGAATATCATAAAAATATTTATTCTGACTATGCTTATTATTACATTACTGTAGATATTGGACAGGGAAAACGGATTACTACTCTTTCATCTTCATCAGAAACTGCAAATTATACTGCAACAACTTTTACCGATTACGAGGCTTACGAAACAGATGATTATAATCTCATCAAATCGGGAAGAGAATGGTATGGTGATGTTTTTGACTTACAAACATCTTATAATTACAGCTTTTCATTCCCAAATATAAATACATCCTCCGAGCACTTTATTAAAATACGAACACTGGCAAAATCAACACTATCGAGCACTTTTACGGTATTTATTAACGGCGACAATGTTTTAACAAGCCTGATACCCGGCACACCCATCAACCCTGAGGGGCAGTATGCCAAAGTTGTGGAAGATGATGCTAAAATAATATTATCGAGTGCCGATATCGACCTGAATTTACAATATATTAAGTCGAGCAATAATTCGATAGGTTGGTTAGATTACATCCAAATGAATGTGATAAGAAATTTGGTCTTTTCGGGATCGCAAATGGGTTTTAGAAATACCGGTTCGATTGGAGAGGAAAACATTACACAGTACAATTTGGGTAATGCTGGTACCGGGGTTACGGTTTGGGAAACAACCAACCCTGCCGATATTCAAAAGGTTCAGGGTTCATTGTCAGGCAGCACCTTTGGTTTTAAATTACCAACCGATCATTTGCGTGAGTTTATTGCTTTTGATGGTTCTGAATTTCTTACCTCTGAATTCGATATTGAAATTGAAAATCAGAATATTCATGGCCATGAAACTATAGATTATGTAATTGTTTCGCACCCTGATTTTCTTGATCAAGCTAACAGGCTGGCAGATTTTCATCGGGATTTTTCGGGGCTTTCGGTATTGGTTGCCACACCACAGGAAATTTACAATGAGTTTTCATCGGGAGCACAAGATATTACAGCCATCAAAGACCTGGTGCGAATGTTTTATGAACGCGGTGAACAGGAAGGCAACATAATACGCTACCTTTTATTTTTTGGAGATGCTTCGTACGATTACAAAAATCGTATAGAAAATAACACAAACTTTATCCCGACTTTTGAGTCAGTCAATTCACTACACTATATTAATTCATACTGCACCGATGATTATTTTGGATTTCTCGATCCTGACGAAGGTGTTGACAATACCGACCTTTTGGATATTGGAATTGGCAGATTTGTGGTTGCCACACCCGATGAAGCTGAAAGTGCTGTGGATAAAGCAATTCATTACGCCACTTCAGGCGAATCGATGGGGGGTTGGAGAAATGTTGTAACTTTTGTTGCCGATGATGAAGACGGTAACTCACACCTGAATCAGGCCGATCAAATGGCTGTATTCATCGACACAACCTACCCAAATTATAATGTCGATAAAATTTATATCGATTCATATACACAGAAATCTACTGCGGGAGGAAAACGTTTTCCGGAGGTTAACGAAGCCATTAATTCGAGCATCGAAAAAGGCACCCTTATCATGAACTACACCGGGCACGGTGGCGAAGTTGGATGGGCACACGAAAGAATTCTTGAAATTCCTGACATCAACAACTGGTCGAATTATGATATGTTATCGGTTTTTGTTACTGCTACCTGTGAGTTTGCTCGCTATGACGATCCCGGAAGAATTTCGGCAGGAGAACATGTATTTTTGAATCATAAAGGTGGGGGTGTATCATTATTTACCACTTCGAGAGCTACCTTTGGTGGGTCTAACCTTAGCCTTAATCGCGGTTTTTACAAATATGCTTTCGAAAAACTAAATGGTGAGCATTATACAATGGGCGATCTTATCAGGCTTGCCAAACTTGAAAGCACTTCATCGACCAACGACAAAAAGTTTATTCTTCTGGGCGATCCGGCTCTCAAAATTGCTTACCCAACGTACGAAGTTAATACAACAGGTATTTATCAAACTGATGATGGTTCGGTTTCCGATACTTTGCGTGCATTGTCAACAATTACAATTAGTGGCAATGTATCAGATGAATCAGGGAATATTGTACAAAATTTTAACGGACAATTACAATCCATTGTTTTTGATAAAGAATCGGATGTAACTACACTTGGGCAGGATGATAACAGCCCGCTCAAAACTTATAAACTTCGGAAAAATATTATCTACAAAGGAAACACTGAGGTAGTGGATGGGGAATTCTCATTTTCGTTTATCGTACCCAAAGATATTGCCTATAATTATGGAACCGGCAAAATAAGCTACTATGCCCACAATGGAGCACTTGATGCAAGTGGTTACAATATGAATATCACCATAGGCGGAAATGATGATAATAATCTTGCCGATTCGGAAGGCCCGGAGATAAAACTGTTTATGAATGATACCATGTTCAGAAGTGGAGATTATACCCACCAAAATCCCGTATTGCTTGCACATGTTTTTGATAAAAGTGGAATAAATACTGTTGGCAACAGTATTGGTCATGATATTATTGCTGTTATAGACAACAACAGCGACAAGCCATACAACCTAAATGATTTTTACGAATCGGATATCAAAGGATTCCAAAGTGGTGAAGTACGATACCCGTTTAGTAATCTTCCACCGGGCGAACATGAAATCAGGTTCAGGATATGGGATGTGTTTAATAACTCCTCCGAGGCTTATCTAAAATTTGTGGTGATTGATAAAGACCAACTCATCATTAGCAATGCCTATAACCGGCCAAATCCCTTTACCACTGAAACATGGTTTGAATACAATCATAATCAGGCAAATGAAACCGTTGATGTAAGGATTGAGATTTTCGACCTCAATGGCAGACTCGTTACTACTATGCAACAAAACAACACCAGTTCAGGCTTCTATCCAAGCCCAATTCGTTGGGATGGCACTTCTTCTGCCGGCAATATGCTCGATGGAGGATTATACATCTACAGGATTCAGCTTCGCGATGAAAACGGACAATCGTCTTATGCTGTAAAAAAGCTTGTAATAGTTAGATAATTTCTGATTCGATTTATGATTTATGATTTATTATTGAAAACACAAAGCCGGACAAACAATGAACGATAAAAAAATAAATTTTATGAGTAAACACATTTATATATTTTTCCTGATTATTCTATTTGGAACACCTCAAAGCCATGCTGAATCGAGTGATGAAAACATTACATGGATCGGATTACAAAAACAAACTATTAGCGGACAGGAAATTACAACCCTTTCTTTTATTGATGCTGATAATTC
>JAOZRY010001139.1 GCA_029939965.1 Bacteroidales bacterium
AATTTTTTGAATCCTAAATCACGTGTTTTTTACATTTATGCGTAGGCTCTATAAAATAAAAACAGGCTGAGCTTATTTTTAAAATTTAAGATTTGATAAATTATGCGGACAGGATGGCTATTTATATATTGTCGCATGACATTCAGGATATTAAGGATGTTATGACGGCTATTTATAGAATGTCTACCATGTCCGCTCCAAAATTTTTTAATTATGGCTCTAAGGTACTCTGATCCTTAATTTAATACTTAAGAGATCTTGTTATACCAGTATGTCAAAATTGGATATACGGGCATGGGATTCCACCGGTAACGCAGAATTTTGAGGATTGAGGATTTTGAAATTTAAGTCGGCTTCATATATGTATTTAAAAAAACCGACTCAATCGGATAGGGAGAGTATGGCTTAAAAATAAATCAAAAAAAGTGCTTGATTTACTCCTGGTACTCTATAAAATTTATAGTGGAATATTGGCTTCTGGCAAGTCTATTCGTTCATATAGTGTAATCCAAAGCCAGAGAAGCATGGAGAAAAAGTAGGGCCATTTCTGACCCTGCAATATGCTTTATTAGACCGATACTGAGAAAAGATATTCTGTATGGTTCTGGTTATTCTGTTACAGTAAAACTCATGCCGCCACTCCACACTCTGCCATACTCATTCCAAGACTTGATATACCACTCATAATCACCATTTAGCAATTCTGATTCAAGGGTAACGGAACAGTTATCTCCTGAACAGATTTCAGAAACATTATACCATTGGGCAAAAATCCGGTCTCCATTAGGGTATCCTATCCATAATTTATACCAGGTGGAAGCAGGGTCTTCTGCCCAAGTGAACGTTGGAGTGGTGTCTTGTGTGGTTCCTGATGGTGAACTATGGGTGACTTTTGAGGGTGGGGTTTCGTCACCTTGAACTGTAAAACTCATCCCATCGCTCCAAACACTACCATAATCGTTCCAGCTTTTAACCCACCATTCATAGCTGTCGCCGGACAATTCTAATTCTATGGTAACAGCACAACTGCCATCTGAACAGATCTCAGAAGCATCATACCACTGTGCGTGAATCGTTTCTTCAGAGCTGTCCCAAATGAACAACTTATACCAAGTTGC
>JAOZRY010001140.1 GCA_029939965.1 Bacteroidales bacterium
GCTACCTGGCTCTATGTCGCACTCCCCGTCACAACTACATGAAAGTCCCATTTATCTCCCCCCTAATTCTTTTACTTTACTCCACCAACTCGATTTACTGATTTGATAAACCAAAACACTAATTGCTATGAATCCTAAAAAGATCCAGGCAAGTATACCGGTCGTAAAAATAATTACTTCAATTAGTAAAAAAATAATGTCCATTTTTGCCTCCTGTTTTTTAATATACCTATCTTATGACCGTACCTTGCACCCTCACAACTGGAATTCTTAATCTTGATCCGTCTTGCCCCTTTACCAGCGGAGTTATTTCACCAGAATACTCCATCCTCTGTACCAGCTATTTTTGGAAGGTAGTAGCTAAACCTATCCAGGGCAGTTTCCTGTCGTGGTGGATATTTGTCCAGATTTTTAACCCACAAAACTTAGGACACATTAAAAGGATTGTGCAAATGGCGCTGTATATTTTTAGACATCCGAGATCAACAGAGCTAAAAGGTGCGGTCATCACCGGGGGAAGAAGGAAAAACAAAAAGCCCGCTGAGTGGGTACTCAAGCGGGCTTTTTTTGGCATTTGAGCCCCTGCAAAGGATGTGACATTAACCGGCTGGGCTAAAACCACGGACTCAAAACTATATATTTTAATCTTTAACCTTTGCATACTATTAAATTATGCCTTCGCCCTGTTGTTGTCAAGTGTTATTTAAAATAATTCCGGTTCTACTATTTCAATTTCTTTCGCCTATCATTTTTTACACATGATTCAAAATTATCTGCCTGTTTTTTCGTTTCAAAATACATCAGGCTAAAACCGTCGCGCTGAAAACCGCTTTCTATTTCATACAAATAAGTTGCATGATTTTCATCATGAACAATTAATCCTTCTCGAAAAACTTTTTCACAATGAGCGCAACAATGGGTATCGTTTCTATAGATACGCTGGCCTATTTTGGATTTAAACCAGTCCAGTCTTTTCATTTTATGAACTCCTCAATCCCAACCATCTTATCATCAACATAACAGCATGAGCCACCCTTACCCATCATTACACCATGAAACGGGACTAAGTTTTTTATCAACCAAGCAATCATAAACGGTGCATCTGACCATAAACGGG
>JAOZRY010001141.1 GCA_029939965.1 Bacteroidales bacterium
TTTTTGAAGTAGCAACTTACTCTTAAAAGTACGGTGCATTTTCTACCGTGAAAAACCGTGCTTAAGTTGTACACATATTAATATTACCCTCTGTGAGAGGGGCATCCTTTGGGGCTGTTCTGATAAAGGGCTCTGTTTTTTCGATTGGCAACTCCATTGTAGCAAAGTTAAAGGATTATGACATTTAGCAAAAAACTCTCAGCTTGGATTTTTTTGCGCTGATGGTAAATATTTCTTCTTTTTCTTCCATAATAATCTGTGTAATTGGATTTGATCACAATTCAAATCAAATTGCTTCAGTTGGTTACCAAAAATGGTCAGAAGATTTGGCTATCCTACTCAATCCATCCCAAATAATTATCCGGGGTAATTACTTCAAAATTACTTTCGGGGTATGCCCTGACCCAGGCTGTGGGGATTTTTGCTGTTTTACGGGGATTCCATTTTAATTCGGTGGCAAACAGTTTCCCTTCACGCTCCTCAATCCAATCGATTTCCTGCTGCTGATAAGTTCTCCAAAAGTAATTGTTAACGTGCATCCCGGTATTATGCTGATACTTTAAGCGTTCGGCCAGCACATAGTTTTCCCACAAATCCCCAATGTCCTTCCTCATTGAAATCGGGTTATAGTTCTGAATTAACGCATTAAGTATTCCATTATCATAAAAATACCAACGGCTTGTTTTACTTATTTCGATTCTGAGGTTTCGGCTAAAGCCGGGCAGTTTATAAACTACAAATACCTTGGTAAGTAAATCCAGGTAACGTTCAACGGTATTCCTGCTCATTGCGAGTTGCCTTCCCAACTCATCCAGCGAAACTTCTTTTCCAATTTGAAATGCAATCAGCCGAAGCAGGTTCAGCATTTTTGAGGAATTTCTGATGCCATCTATTTCCAGTATGTCCTTTAGCAGATATGAATTAACAATTTCATTCAGGTAATCAGCTTTGTCACGGTTACTGTCTATGTAAGTCAATTCAGGGTAGCAACCATAAATCAACCGTTCTTCAAGCCTGGCCCTTGTTTCAATTAGGTTTTCATATTTAGAAAACTCCAGTTGCGCAAACGGGAACATGAAAAATGTGTATTTACGTCCGGTAAGTGGTTCTCCAAGTT
>JAOZRY010001142.1 GCA_029939965.1 Bacteroidales bacterium
CATCCGGGCGATGATCTTCTGCCATGCTTGTTCAGCTTTGTCAATCGGCAGCACGTCCAGCTCATCGACCAGCGCATGCCCAATTTTAAAGCCGATGATGTTTGCAGGCTTGTCCATGGATCGGCAAATAGTTGTGCCTCTGTACTGCCTGCCAGAATAAAAAGAAACCTCATGATTGCCCTGTTTGATTTCAACTGACAAACCGAACTTGTAAGCGACTTCTTCAACCGTTGGATAAAAAATGTCTCTGATGTTTGCGAATGTTGGCGCAAAGTATCCTTGGTTGATTTTCGGGTGTTCCCAGAAGTGCATCGCCATAGCCATGCAGCCCGTATACGTCTTCGAAGAACCGAACCCACCGATAAATGCACGGAACTTCTGTGGCATAGGCAGAAAACGCCCCTGCGGGCTATTTGCTTTTATCTTTAAGTGCATTCTCAACCTGAATAGTTATTTTGACTGGCGGCGCTTCTGCTAAATCATCCCCTGGTTTGTCACTCATGCCCAAGTAATTTTTAGCTAAGAAAATATACACGCTGCCCTTTGTTTTAGCCAGTTCAAACCCGGTTCGGCGTAGACTTATTATCCCCGTTCCCCGCTTTATCTTAAAAATTGCGGAAAAAGTCATATTGTACGTGTCTTTACACCACTTATCTAAAGTCTTGTCTGTTAGATTAAAAAACTGACAGACTTCTGATCTGGTGCATTGAATACCACACAGGCTCTCAAAGGCTTTCTTGTCGATTACCTTTTTCGGCCTGCCCATTTTCTTTTTAGTTTTTGCTTTTGATTTAATAGCCATAATATTTATTTAGCAAGAATTAAGAGAATTGTCAATATGTTTTAACTTTTGGGGCTGATTTTTTTGCCGATTCTTTTGTGATACAATTTATTTCCAACTTTTTTAATTTTTTATATGTAATTATTTAAAGGACTTATCTATTTTTATGCTTTATTTTGTGATAAAATATAATAAAGTGTAATATAATGCTTGACATTCAATTATTTTTAAGATAGACTGTATTTAACACTGAGATTGAAAATAAACATTAACTTAACAAAAAGGAGAATGAAAATGAAATTAGCAAAAAGAGAAAATAACGAAATAATA
>JAOZRY010001143.1 GCA_029939965.1 Bacteroidales bacterium
GCACGCAGGGGTCTGCGAGGGGGCAGTCGGGTAACTGGCTGTCCTACCTCGATGGTGTCAAAGAAATCATAATGGCAAAAAAAGAGTTAAAAATAGTAAAAGAACTTTTGTTCTGGTCGTATGCTAACCTTGCTATGGCTCATACTGCGGTAGAAAGAAACCAAAAGAATTATGCCTCTTTTAATTACATGATAAGAGCAAGATTGTTTAAGGGGCTTACGACCGGTTCAATGAATATAAGGACAATATTTGATGATGAAAAAATCAAATTATTGTCTGGTGGCAAATGTAGCTATTGCGGCTCAACTGATAATTTAGCACTTGATCATATCTTTCCAAAAAAACTCGGCGGCAAAGATGAGGGTGACAATCTGGTTTATGCTTGCAGGTCTTGTAATAGCTCAAAAGGGCAAAAAGATTTAATGGCGTGGATGGGTTATAAAAACACATTTCCGCCTTTAATGGTTCTAAGGCGTTATTTGAAACTTGTTGTAACATATTGTATTGACCACAATCTAATGGAGTGCTTAGTAAATGATTTAATTGGTAAAAATCATCCATTCAACATAAAATATATCCCTGTAGCTTATCCTAAGCCATGTGATTTAATATTGGTTGTGTAATAAAAAAGCCGAAGCCTGAATATGGGCTTTAGCGATCAACCATATAGCGAGGATTTAAAATGAAAACTAAAACTCAAAGCCTTATAGTTCAAGGTGCCAAAATAAAAGTGGCTTCGATGAATGACACCGATTACATCAGCCTGACTGATATGGTTGCCAGCTTTGAGGGTGGGAAGTCTCTCATAGATTCGTGGCTTAGGAACAAAAACACTATAGCCTTTTTAGGTGTGTGGGAGCATATCAATAACCCCCATTTTAATTCCCTCGAATTCGAGGGAATTAAAAATCAAGCCGGATTAAACAGTTTTTCATTGTCTGCAAAAAAATGGATTCAATCCACAAACGGAATTGGATTAATAGCAAAAGCCGGCAGGTACGGAGGCACTTACGCACATAAAGACATCGCCTTCGAGTTCGGATCATGGTTGAGTCCTGAATTTAAGTTGTATTTAATAAAGGAATTCCAACGATTAAAAGAACAGGAAATA
>JAOZRY010001144.1 GCA_029939965.1 Bacteroidales bacterium
CAGCAGATAAATTATAATGCAAAAGCAGTGAGGCTCATTCCCGAAACCTCCTTTTTGCCAAATGCAGATTGGAAAACACTGTTTTATGACGACACCAAAACCAGTTTAGCCCTGCAAGTAGGCCTCAATAAACAAATTGTGATAGGCCCTGACGAACAAGTTTTTATCTCAAACAGGAGCAATTTTACCATTTCCATTCTCGACAAAACAGGCCGCCTTATAAAAACATTTGGCCGCAAAGGGTATGGAGATGGAGAATTTGCAAATAATCAGGATATGAATGGAATCCTCAACAACAAACTATTGGTGGTAAGCGACAACCAAGGGCGTATCAACTTTTTTGATCTCCAGGGTAATTTTGTGAATTTAATCACCATCGACTTTATGCCTTTGCGTATTTTTCCTTTACAATCCAACAACCTTATTATTTGGGGACATGTACCCGTTAGTGGAAATAAATCAAAAAAAGTATTAGCCGAGCTGGATTATAAAACCGGAAAATATAAAGTATTTTACGAAAAAACAGAATCGAACGAACGACCCGACCGAATAGTGATTCCGCGTGAAAATGCTAAATTTGCGATTGGAGCACCTTACACGAGGAATAGAAATGTGATTCGGGTTACCAGCGATGGACAGGTAATTTTTGCCAATAATAAGAGCAATGTTGTAAAATTATTCTCGAAGGTTAATGGAAAATATCAGGAATCGGATTTCAATATTATGATAGATCCTGTAAAAATTGGCGATCAGGAAGTGGAAGAGTATTATCAAAATCTTAAAGAAAAACTGAGAATGAGAGGTTATGATGTTTCTTATGCCGAAAAAGTAAAAACCGAAGGTTTTTTTCCTGAGCACCTACCCTATTTCTACAATCTGATTTTGGATGAGCAAAGCAATGCATTGTTTGTAATTTACACCAACAACCAAAATGAAGATTATCCATTTCGGGCTTACTCGTTAGATGGAAATTTTTTGGGGCAATCCAAGTTCGAAATTGAAGGCTATGATTTACTTTCCAAGATGAGCCATTTCAGATTCAGAAATGGCTACATTTATACCCTTGCGCTTAAGCATGGCGCAGATGAGCCACTAAGAATTTTGAAGTGT
>JAOZRY010000407.1 GCA_029939965.1 Bacteroidales bacterium
AGAACTCAATCCATACCGGGTTGTAGAGCAGGCATTAAATTAATTAGTGCTACAATAGCGTAACCCATACAGGGTTAATCAGAATATTTTATCGGTAGCCGGGTAAATTTCCTCCCTCGGCCTGACGGCTATTCATACGTGCGGGATGGCTATTTTTCTTCAATTTGTCCCGCCCGACTGCCATAGTACGGCGGACAGGCAGGTGGGGCATCGAAATATTAGTGCACGGAAAATGCAGTAATGACTTCAAAATCAGTAAATAATTTATCGATCAACAAATCTTTTTTGTGGCTTGTCCTGATTAGGATATTTTTTACATTATTGCATTGTTGCATTAAATCGGTGAAGCCCCGAAATTTCGGGTTTCCACTAATTTCGCAGTAGAACCAAATAGTACTTTCAGTAAAACAAATATTTCTGAGAGTATTATCTTTCATAATTTTTTCTAATTTTGTCCATATTAATATTAGTGAAATTTTTATAACAAAATAAAACAAAACAATATGGCTGATTTAAAAACTACTTACCTTGGATTGGAATTGAAAAATCCTGTGATTGTTGGAGCAAGTAATCTGGTAACTGATATGGATGCGCTTCAAAAAATTGAAGATGCAGGAGCTGCTGCAATTGTTTATAAATCTCTATTCGAAGAACAGATTCAACTCGAACGTGCCCAACACGAAGATTGGCTTGACGAATACAGTGAGCGTCATGCAGAAATGGTGTCGTTATTCCCGAAAATTAAACATGCCGGGCCAGAGCAACATTTACACAATCTTAAAAAAGTTGTGGATAAAATGAATATTCCGGTCATCGCTTCACTCAACTGCGTTTATGATCTTACCTGGGCCGATTATGCAAAAAAATTAGAGGAAACAGGAGTAGCCGCAATCGAATTGAATATGTATTCGAACCCGAGGGGTGTAGAAAGAACCGGCAATGATATTGTTGACCAGCGATTGGGTATTTTGAAAAAAGTAAAAAAAGTTGTAAATATTCCGGTTAGTGTTAAACTAAGTCCCTTTTATACAAATGTTTTGGGTGTGATTAATAAAATGGATAAAACAGGAGTTGATGGTTTTGTGATGTTTAACAGGCTTTTCCAACCTGATATTGATATAGATAATGAGAAACTTATCTTTCCATGGTTTTTGAGTAGCGAAGGCGATTACCGTCTCGCTTTAAGATTTGCCGGGTTGATGTACGGAAATATTGATGCAAACATTTGTAGCAATACAGGTATTTTTGACGGTAATCATGTAATCCAACTTTTACTTGCCGGAGCCGATACCGTACAAATCGTTAGTACTCTTTACAAAAATGGTATTGGGCAAATTAAAAATATTCTTACCGATATGGAAACCTGGATGGATAAAAAGGGCTATAAGACAATAGAAGATTTCAGGGGTAAAGTGTCGAAGAAAAACAGTACAGATCCTTTTGCTTACCGTAGGTCGCAATATGTTGATATTCTAATGCAATCGGATGGGGTTTATGAGAAATATCCTACAAGATAAATAATACATTTTTGAGCGAAGTGTGAAGCAAAGCCATTTGGGAGCAATCCCGGACGGCTTTTATTTTGGGTTTAAATATTAATTGTACTCATCGTTTTCTACTTTCTTCCCAGCCAACTACTGTCGATCTAATTAGTGTCCGTCCACAAAGTCGGTGTTTGGTTCAGAATGTTCGAGTTCGAGGCTTGTGAAATCTTTAAAACCAGGAGTTTACTTTTGTAAATGACTGGGTTTAAAGATGAGCGTAACGAAGAAATCGGACATTATGAACAAACACTAATTATCTTTGCCAAAGCCGGCAACTCAACAAGTTCTGATTAAAGTGGAAGCATCGCCTGTAAATCCATCTGATATTGCATTTCTGCGAGGTGGATACAGTATTATAAAACCGGTACCTGCTATACCGGGTTTTGAGGGTGTGGGAAAAATAATGGCAGTTGGGGATGAAGTTGATCCATCACGGGTCGGGGATCGGATAGCATTTTTTATTCAGGATGATGATAGTGGTGCATGGTCGGAATACGCAGTTGTTGGAGCAAACGATTTTGTTAAAGTTGATGAAAATATTCCAATTGATCAGGCAGCATGTTTATTTGTTAACCCCTTTACGGCTTATGCTTTGTTCGAACATGTTCACGAAAATCAACATAACGCAATTATCCAATCGGCTGCTAATGGGCAGGTGGGGATGTTTATCCGTTTTTTTGCAGAGGAGCACAATGTAAAAGTGATAAATCTGGTTAGAAAATCCGAACACGTTGAACAACTAAAAGCTGAGGGTTGCAATTTTGTATTGGATACTAATGATGTGGATTTGATTTTTAAAAATAAAGTTTTGTGATGGTTTGCAACTTCGGCGTTTTGGTGGCGACTTACAAGGTGTGCTTGATAAACTAGATTATCTGGAAGATTTGGGTGTTACAGCTTTGTACCTAAACCCCATTAACGATGCACCTTCTCTTCATAAATTTGTTTCTTTAAACTTCAATATTATAATTATGAATTCAACAGCAATTAAAATCACATTATTTTTATTCTTGTTTTCAGGTTTTTTGTCTTCCTATTGTTATGCTCAAAATGCGCAAAACGCTGTGCAGATCACTGCTCCGGGCCTTACAAATAACCCTTCGTTCGATGTTATTGTTACTAATAACCGGCCACTGTTAACTTTTTATAATGCCAAAGGTGGTGTGGGGAAATTGGCCTATACAATTCAAATTGCGACAAACAAACAATTTTCGGATATTATAATTGAGTATGCCGACGTAAGCGAAAGTGATAAATTTATTACTTCCAAACTTATCGAAGAGAGGAATGTATTGCCTTTCGACAAGCAAAATTATTATTGGAGGGTTAAAGCAACCGATTCACAAGGAAATGAAAGCGATTGGTCGTCATCAAGATTTTTGATGGATACTAAATCTGATGATAATTTTATGAACTTAGTGCGAGCTAAAGTTGATTCGGTAAAAGTATCGGGCGGTTCCAATTCGAAAAACATAATTGATATAACTGATATTGGTAACACAACTTATTGGGAGCCACCACCTCCTGGCGATAATATTTCGTGGGTCGAATTTGAATTATCGGCTGTATCAAAAATCTCCAGAATATGGATGCTTTCAAATTCCGTTTCAAAAGAAGGAAGGCTAACTGATTTTTATTGGATGGCAAGCATGGATGGAAAAAACTGGGCTGCAATCGATGAAACCAAAACTACCGATAATAATACATTCAGGAATATTATTGATTTTGAACCGGTTTCAGCAAAATATCTGAAATTGATAATCAATAATTTCTACGGATATGCCCCACAATTATTTACTACAATATTTTATTCGCCGGGTATGCCCGAAATTTATAGTGTCCCTGATAAGGATTATGTGTTAATAATTGGCGATCAGCTCAACGGTTTTACCTTTACCGAGCTTGCCAAATTTGTTGAAGGCCTCGGTCTCAACCTTTCAACAGTTACAATACCACATTACGAAATATCGCTAAGTATGTTGGAAGCATTAAATCCGCAGCCTGTTGCCATAATATTTAGCGGTAATAATGCTGACTACCCAAACCTGCCGATGTACGAATTTAATGGAGGATTTGAAATAATAAGAAACAGCAACATACCAATTCTGGGTATTTGTGCAGGCCATCAGATGCAGGCATTTGCTTATGGCTACACTTATGTGCATAGCACCGGCTGGTTCGACAATACGATTTTCGATATTGAAACTGATATACAGCCCGACTCGATAAAAATAATTAAAGAATCGCCGGTTTTCAAAAATATACCAAACCCGTTTTTTGGTGTAGAAATTCACAGTTGGGCAACCGACGAAAAAGTTTTTCCGCTTATCGGGTTCGAGTTGCTGGCAAAATCATCGTATGTGCAG
>JAOZRY010001145.1 GCA_029939965.1 Bacteroidales bacterium
ACTCTGATACGCCAACCTCAAAAAAATTCGATATCATCTTACTTGTCCTGATTGTAATGAGTGTGTTGGTTGTTATGCTCGACAGCGTAAAGTCAATCAGCCAGGCTTTAGGGCCATGGTTTTTTATATGCGAATGGATATTTACAATAATTTTTACGCTCGAATATATTATAAGGATAATCGTTAGCCGTAAAAGGGTAAAATATATCCGGACTTTTTACGGGATCATCGACCTGCTTTCCATCTTCCCAACTTACCTTAGCCTGGTATTGGTTGGTAGCCATTACCTGGTCATCATCAGGATACTCAGGATGCTCAGGGTGTTCAGGATACTAAAGTTGAGCCGCTACCTAAAAGCCTCCGAGGTACTTGCTATTTCGTTAAGGCAAAGCAAATACAAAATCATTGTCTTCCTTGAAGTTGTTTTAACAACGGTTATCGTTATGGGCTCGCTGATGTACCTTATCGAAGGTCCCGAAAGTGGGTTTACAAGTATCCCGCGAGGGATTTACTGGGCCATCGTAACCCTCACCACAGTTGGCTTTGGGGATATTACGCCCGATACCGTGGCCGGCCAGTTTTTAGCTTCAATAATTATGATACTGGGTTACTCGATAATCGCCGTCCCAACCGGGATAATTTCGGCAGAATTGATGAAAACTGAACATTTGAGGCAACTAAATAATAAATGTGATGAATGTCATACGGAAGTCCATGACGATGATGCAGATTATTGCAAACATTGTGGAGGGAAGCTTTGTGAAAAGACCTAATCCAGGCAAACCGGCTGGAAAAGAGACAATACCGACACCCATCAGTATCAACAAAAACCAAGTAAGGTTTGATAAATTTTTTAACTTTGTAAAAAATTAATAAAATACATTAAAGTGGAAGCACTTAGACAAGTTGTTGAAGTAGATAATAATCAAATAAATAAAATACCAAATGAATTGACCGATTTTCAGAAGTTATTATTATCAGCACCTGTAATGACAGATGATGAATACAATTTTTTCCTTAATAAAAAGCAAAACTTCAAAAATTGGAAATAATTACAAAATAGCAACCCTAAACATTAAGGACTTTGGTAGAATTAGAAATTTAAA
>JAOZRY010000408.1 GCA_029939965.1 Bacteroidales bacterium
TGCATTTTGTTGGCTGAGTGTTGCAAAGTTCAAATCAGAAGATGAAAAACAAATAGCCTCGGCATTAGTTCTTACACAGGCCTTTGAAAACAGTAAAAAAGCAAAAGAACTCTTGAAGAAGCTAACCAAACATTTTGGGTATTTTATTGGTCCAATTGATGATCTTACACTTCCTGAGTACAGCATGGCGTGGGACAAGATAAGTTCTGGTCCTCCCATAGCATTTACCATGACTGAGTTGAAAAAGTTCGAGAAGGTTCTGGAGGGAATGAGGAAACCCTTAATTCGGACTTCGTTTTATACTTTACCAATTACTCCAACTTCTATTCTACCTAAGCAAGGTCTTGTTACTCTGGGAAAACGGTATTTACCTGAAAATGAGTTGTTTATGAAAACTGTTCATCCTTTTGTTAAGAACAGATTCCACAACACAGGTTTGGAGGTTCTCTCATTAATGGGAAGTGATTTAGGATTGGATTTAATGCATGCCTCGCCTTCCCTAAAAAACAGGATCGAATATGTAAAAAAGGAGATTGAACAACGTAAGGTTGGAACATTCTACCAGGAAATGATGGAGAATCTAGGACTATTCCTCCAGAAGCCAAAAAGAATACAATTTCCGTATATGAAAACATCCGCATGGAAAGACAAAAATGTAAATAGTGTTTTAGCATGTTGGTCGTTGTTTAGACATTTGTTTACTCTGCAGGTTAAGCCTCCCCTTAATTTGGGAGTTGGTTATGAAGAGGATAAAGACTTTACAGGTTGGGTAGAGCCTTATCCTGAATATTTTAGGTTTCTTGAGAAAAACACTTCCTTGTTGGCAGAGATAATAAATTCTCCTGTCAGTAAAGAAACCGATGAACTTATACAAAAGCTTAGGGAAAAATGGAGAAATGCTGATGCACAAGAATTGGAAACGTCAGAGAAAACTTTAAAATATACCATCGCAATAAAATTCCGTTGGAATTTTTGCTGACACTTGAAATTTAACTCAAACGACCTAATTGGAGCACAAATTCAATATTTTACAAGTCCTAATCTTATCAATTTAGGTTGTAGAATTATTTTTTAAAGATTACAGAAGGCCTCCATTCGCCTTATCTGAGAAAAGCCCCCTTTTTTTTTCTTCTCTATATGATAATATTAGGACTATATAGTTTGACGACATGAGCCTATTATTATCATTAAAAGGAGTGTAGTTTTATGAGCACTATAAAAAAGTATGTTTCTTTAACAAAATTATTTTTAGGACCTCAGGTCCTTACTCTTGAACAACTTTGTGAAAAGTTGCAACGTACTCAACCGACTGTGTTCCGTAAACTTTCTGAGCATGGCTATTATTCAAGCTATAACTATGCAGGAAAATTTTACACAATACCTGAAATTCCTAATTTTGATTCTAATAATCTTTGGATGTTTAAAGGAGCTCGTTTTTCAAAGAATGGCAGTCTTAAGGAAACGGTTTGGCATTTTGTTAAAGAAAGCAAGAATGGTAAGACACATGCAGAATTATTTGCCATTCTCGGAGTACGATGTCAAAATACACTTTTGAATCTTGTACAAGAAAATAAAATTCAACGAGATAAAATTGGTTCAAGCTTTGTATATTTAAACTCAAAAAGATCAATCCAAAAAAAACAAAAGTATCATCGAAAAATATATGCAGAGTCTCTCAAAAAGATACATCCAAGTTACCCACAGAAAATTGCTACATTGCTTGAACTCATCAAAAAACCAAAGGCATCTCGACAAGAAATTGTTCTCCGTTGTCAACGTACTGGTGTCGATATAAATAAATCCATAGTTGATGAAATATTCAAACGATTTGACTTGGATAAAAAAAGGGCTCTATAGATATTCATCATGTCCTACAACAAGAGCAGGAGAAACTTGCAAATCTGTGTCGGAGAGATATTTTTTGTTTGAACGAATTCACTTTTCCATGGGAGGCTGAGGGGTGTGAGGTTTGTGGAAAGCATCTCCAGGTTCGGGTGACGAGAAAACGAAACAAAATCATATCCACCACATATGGAAAGTTCAGGTCTGTAGAAATAGAAGGTTATTGTCCCCATCACAAGAATCTTCCTCCTGTGCGATCGAAAGAGCTCCAAAGTATTGTTGCTCAGAGTAATAACTACGCGTATGACTCTCTTGTTCATGTCGGTATTGAGCGTTTCGCTCAATACCGACAAGCGATAGAAATATCAAAAGAATTGCTAAACCAGTTTAATATTGTTATACCTGAACCTACCGTAAATTATCTTGCCCGCAAATTTGTGGCCTATTTTCAAATAGTTCATGAAGAAAGTACCGGCTTACTTCGCTCTGCTATGCGTAAGCGTGGAGGTTATATCTTGCACATTGACGGTACGTGCGACAAGGGTAGTCGAGTGCTTTTGGTCTGTGTCGATTCATTAAGTGGTCAAGTCTTGAATAGCCGTAAGATAAGCTCAGAGAACCACGAGGAGGTTTTGGAGATTCTAAAGGATATACGGAAAAATTGGGGTAGACCGATAGCTGTAGTACACGATTTGCGCAAAGCTTTTTTTTCGGCTGTAGGCAAGGCCTTTCCAGGTGTCCCACAATTCGCCTGCCATTTTCATTTCGTGGCCGATGTGGGGAATGGAATCCTTTCTCCTCAACAGAGCAAATTGCGCAATCTGTTTCGCAGCACAAAGGTTAGACCGAAGCTTCGGGAATTGGTCCGGTCTTTGAAAAGATTCGCTGTCTCAAAAAATGGTGAAAAGCATATTGTAAATTCTATTTTGAACCAATGCTCCAGGAAAAAACTTCAGAAAAATTGCAGTCCAGATATGATCAAGGGAGCTGTACACGCCTTGGCAATTTGGATATTGGCTTATACCCGGGACGGGGAAGGATATGGGTTCCCCTTTGACATGCCCTATCTCAATTTTTACAAACGTATCCTAAAAGTCCATGAGGCATTAAATGAGATGCACAAAACAGTGACAGATAAAAACAAAGGTCCCTTTAGCCCTTTGTTCAAACTGCGAAATATCTTGGATAAAGTGGTTGTAGGTGAAGACGCACCAGAGTTTCTACAAATTGTGAATGACATCAAGCGGGACATGAAAATCTTCAAGCAATTACGCACCGCAATGAGAATCTGTCCGAAAGGAGGAAAAAAGCGAAGAAACGATGAAGGTGCTCCTCAAACATTAAGCGAAAAGCGTCACAGAACTATACTTAAGAAATTGCGCACATCACTCAAAAAGCAAGCCAGCAAAAACAAGAAAAAGAAACGAGCTTGCGACATTGTGATAAAACATTTGGACAAATATTGGAAGTATTTGTACGGGCACTCCATAAAAAAAGGTTCACGAAAAACTGTCGTTCCCAGAACAAACAATTTCTTGGAGGGAATATTTGGTGTTGTCACAAGACAATGCCGAAGACTTCATGGTCGTGGACACATTGGCCGAGATTTAGAAACAATGCCAGCATCCATGCCGCTAATTTTGAACCTAAACAATAGCAGTTATTGTGAAACAGTATACGGAGGAAGAGAGCCGGAAATGATTGCAAAACGTTTTAGCCAGGTTAATCCGAAACTTGCAACAAACTTGATGAAAACTTGGCGAGGAGATAATGTCACACTTAAGTTATCCGGAAAGATTGAGAAACTTGAAAATCTTCCAGAACAAGTTGTTTCTTTTCTTTCGGTGGCTTCTAAGAAAATGAACTTAGAAGAATAATTAATAATCATAAAATCCAACGGGATTTTATTGCGATGGCCTTTTAGGTGAAGTACTGTGTGAAACAATGCTCAAAAAGGGTGAGGCTAAAGGCGAAGCCAACGCAGTACATTCCATTCTTCGCTCTCTACTCCTTGATAAATTTGGTGAAGTTCCACAGTGGGCTGAAGCTAAAATCAACAACATAAA
>JAOZRY010000409.1 GCA_029939965.1 Bacteroidales bacterium
AGATCCCGAGTTTTGACTGTCCGGTACAGGCCGGGGGAACAATAATCATCAACGAAAACGCAAAGGAAGAATGATGGAATATGAAGTAGCCGAAGCGTCACAACTTTAATTATTTACATAATTAAGTGTAGCATATAACCCATTAAAAATTAGCCTAATCTGAACGCACAGACGGCCCCGAAAGGAGCGTTGCCTGTGCGTAGTTGTATAGAATGTCCAAAAAGAAAAAATTGTCGAGAAATTTGTTTTGATCTCAACGAAGAATTAAAAAAGGTTACAGTAGGTAGAAAGGAACGACTTGTTGAAGACAAAGACAATCTGGAACAGGATGCCTTTTATCGTGACTTTACGGGGTCGTTTAGGGGAGATAAGTTAAAGGAAATTATAATTGCGCTCCATAAGCAAAAAAAAACTGTACGTGAAATAGCATATTATCACGGAATTGGGTGTGGAAAATCTTATGTCCAACACGTAATATCAGAGTATAAAAATTTAAGTGTCCATAAAAAGAATATTGATAACCGCAATCAATACAGGAAGTTAAAGAAAAAAAGGGATACTGAAAAAGCGTTATTAAGGGAGCATTTATTTTTTGATGGATGGTTTGATCGGTTTCGGTAGTTTGGGCCTGATGCATATTGATACTCAGTTGGGCGCATCACGGAGCGGTAGCGAAGGTGGGTTCCTGCCATACAATTTAGGATTTAGAAATGAACGAAAGACGACAAGTAGACCCAATACTAAAAAATATTAAGAAAAGTGTTGATAGGATTGATCTTACAATACACGGCAACGGTAAAATAGGATTAAAAACCAGAGTGTTTGTACTTTGGTATGCTGCAATAATATTGGGCACACTAGCGGGTTTGTTGTTAACCGGGTGCGCGATTTTTTTAAGGTGACGATATTGACGAATTATCTTATCGGTTATTAAAAGGGGCGTGTTTAAATCATGGGTGCGAACTGCGGGAAAAATCAGGCAAAGTGCAATGGCCGAAAAAATGCACAACCGAATGTCGGGAAGCCGTGCAAGAATTCATCCGTGAACAGTGGGAAGTGTCGGCAAGACGGGTCAGGGCGAGGCAACGGAAAAAACAGGACCAAATAGACAGAGTGTGGATGACTGAAATATAAAATGAATTTATACAAACCTAAATATATAATTCTTCACCATTCGCTAACGCCCGATAGTGGCACGGTGTCTTGGGGTGCTATTCGTAAATATCATAAGTCATTAGGTTGGGATGATATTGGGTATCATGCCGGTATTGAGGATATAAGTGGAAATTATGAAATACTATTGGGGCGCTTATTTGATCAGGTTGGGGCGCATTGTAAAGATGCTGGAAGAAATTATGATTCAATAGGTTATGTGTTTGTTGGCAATTTTGACTATAAACCTCCCCCTGTAAGGCAATGGGACAAGGGAGTTGAGTTTGTGTCGTGGTTATGTAGGCAATTTATGATCCCCTATGATAATATCAGGGGGCATCGTGATTTCAATATACACAAAACATGCCCAGGTAGAAGGTTTGATGTTGGCAAGTTCAGGGAAGAAGTGAGAACCCTTAATCAAGAGTGGATGGTAACATAATGTCTTTTGACCCGTTAACAGCGATACTAAACATTGGCGAAACGGTAATAAATAAAATTTTACCAGACCAGGAATCTAAACAAAAAGCTACCGTAGAACTGGCTAAAATGGCACAGGAAGGGAAGTTTAAAGAACTTGAAATATCCATGTCCGCCATTATTGCCGAAGCTAAAAGTTCAGATCCTTGGACAAGTCGGGCAAGGCCTAGTTTTCTTTACGTTATGTATATAATGATCTTGTCGGGTATCGGCATTGGTATCGTGTCAATTTTTTCTCCCGAAAGTGCTACTCAGATAACAACAGGACTAAAGGGATGGCTTGATGGTATTCCGAGTGGGTTGTGGGCAGTGTTCGGAACGGGTTATCTTGGGTATAGTGGCATGAGGTCTTTTGACAAATCAAAGTTAATGAAATGAAATTCTGGAAATCCAAAAAACAGCGCGAAGCATACAAAAAATATAAGTATTATATCAATATCAGCAAGCGGTGTCAAAAGTATGCAAGTTGGGCAGAGGAAAAAGCCCTGGAATTTTATATAATAGCATTTCCAAACAAATATGACAAGCGGGGGCAAAATGGGGGTTGATAGGTACGTTGAAAAAAACGGGAAATATATTTGTGAATTAGCTCGGAGTTATCATTTTACTGATCCAATAGACATAGACCGCATAACCGAGTTTAAAATGATTCTTGCCGCCAGTATGATGTGGCCTGAAGACCAAGAAGAAAGGCTTCAGGAAGTCAGAGAATTTAATAACACAATGGATTGGTTTATTGACGAATGCAAGAAACTTGGGCGTGTTCAGGTCTGCGAATGGATGATCGATGAGGGGTGCGAAGTTAGGGACGAATAGGGGTAAAAGTGAAACGACTTTTTTGGGATATTGAAACTTCTCCAAATATTTGTTTTTCATGGCGTACTGGATTTAAGATTAACCTAACTCCTGATAACATAATCCATGAGCGCGCTATAATCTGTGTGTGTTATAAGTGGGAGGGTAACAAAAAAGTACATTGTATTAAATGGGACCAGGGGGACGACACACAATTAATAAAAGATTTTGCCGTTATTGCTGAACAAGCTGACGAACTTGTTGCACACAATGGGGACAAATTTGATGTAAAATGGTTTAATGGTCGGAATTTAATACATGGGCTACCGTCCTTACCTGATTATAAGACGTTTGATACGCTTTATTGGTCCCGTAGGCTGTTTAATTTTAATTCCCATAGCTTGGATTACCTTTCGCAAATATTGTTGGGCAGTCGTAAGATTAAGGTTGATTATAGTCTCTGGAAACGTATTTGTCTTGATAATGATCCACGGGCTATGGCAGACATGGTTAAGTATTGCAAGCGTGACGTAACGCTCTTGGAGGGTGTCTACAACAAGATTATATCATACTGCAAGGTTAAGACACATATCGGTGTTCTTCATGGTGACGAAAGATGGACGTGTCCAGTGTGTGGTAGCGGTGATGTGTTTAAATCAAAGTCGCGGGTCACAACAAAGGGGATGCAACAGCACCAGATGCAATGCAAGGGTTGTGGTAAATATTATACAATATCTAACTTAGTGTTTAAACAATATGCAAGTTATAAACTAACACGGTAAATCATAATCATAAAAAACGAGAATGAACCAAAAACAATTAAAAACATTTAAGCGCCAGGTTAATAAATGGCGTGATTATTTTGGTTTATTGGCATGGGAAATAACCGTAAGCAAAGATGATTTTGCCGAAGATGTTGTAGCTGCAACAAATTTTGATTCGCATAATCGGTGGGCCCGGATCAGGTTTAATAACGAATACACCGATGATTTAACAAATAAAAATTTAGATGGGACAGCATTTCACGAAGTGTGCGAATTGCTTTTATGCGATTTAAGGGGAATGTGTGAATACGGATATAGTCGGGAAATGGTTGACGCGGAAATCCATAAGGTGATTAGAACGCTTGAAAACATAATCCTAAAATAAATCAATGTCTTAAACATAGTTATGAGCTTTTTCCCTACATATAAAAACCGTAAAGATTGGCGCAAACCGTATCGAGGAGCTAAACGTTTTGCACCTTCTTGTCGTAACCATCGCGGGTGCGGATGGTGTGAGAGTAATAGATTATATTTTGATCGTAAATACAGACGTGCGGCAGACGAAGAACTCAAATTATACCAACGCTGAATATAGAGTAAGTATAAAAGGAGTGTAAATATTAAATAATAAAACTATCAGTTTTAAGGTGTTTATCCTGATAGTCTACACAAATAGTGTAGTTTAATTAAATGGACCGCTTGAAACATAGCAACAAA
>JAOZRY010000410.1 GCA_029939965.1 Bacteroidales bacterium
TACACTTGAACAAAAATACTAAATTGTCTTTCCTGTTCGTGTAAAAATTCTGAATTAAATCGTAATAACGTAGACCTTGATCCTCCTATATTAGCTCCACCATATCCGACCGTAACCGTGTAGTTTGATCCAATTGGTAAAATAGTGCTACCGCCTCCCGCAATGAATACAAATTCATTAGGATTGACACCCTCTAAAGTTGTAATTATTGTCAATTGTACATTGCCGGTATTCTCAATAACATAACTCCCATCCGGTAATAAATCTCCGGATTCCCAACTTCCAAAGTCTACATTTTCCGCCGGAGTTATTGTGTATGTTCTTACCTCTTCCGGTACTCGTCTTTTGAGATTCATCAATGATAATAACTCTATTCGAACAACGGAGTTCTGCTTAAATTGATCAACTTTATTTATATAATAATCCTTTCCGAAATAGCTTAAGTATACAGGTCTCATTAAATCCAAAAGAGAAAATTCGACAACGGATAAATTAAACCAAGCTTGTAAAATGATAGGCTTATATACTGAGTTTCTAAATGTAGAATAGTAATCATAAACCAAACTAGGCATATTTATAGAATTTGGAAAGTTTGCCTTTTTTGCCGCCGCAACGACTGAATAATTACCACCGTCCTGAATCTCGAAATCGGTTGTATCTTCCAATAAAACCAAATGTATTTGGGAGTTCCTTTTTTCAAAGCTTTGGAAATACCACTCTTTATCGTTTTTGTTTGTAGTCCATGCAATATCGACCTCCCCGTCAATATCTGAATACATCGCAACGACCCTCCGTATTTGTTCGACTCCGGCATCCGTTGATATAATAAGATCGCCAACTTTCAAAGCTGTTTTTTCTTGTGTTACAAAAGTAACCTGAGCGTTGGAGTATGTTAGCGTGTTGTTTGTTTCTATATTGTATATTATTTCATATGCCGGCACTGTTATTTTTTGTGGATCGGTGGCCGGATCCCTTGCGAGGGTAAAATCACTATCGGAAAACTTTAAAGATAATTTATCTTTATCCTTTGGTAAATAACTTGCGGCAACCTTTACAAAATCCTCACCGTCCGACCTTGAAACGTCTTCGTTATCCAAATAATGAAACCGGTTTTTTATTGCATAATCCTGCAAAACGCCTTGCATCGCATAAGGTTGCGATAAGTCAAAGTTTTTACTTAAATCCTGTTTTTCTCGATATGATATATTTTCCCAAAAATCAAATAAAACATGGTTGTTATACTCAATTGGTACAATGTTAAACATCTTAAAAACTTCTTTTACAAAATCTTTTTGCGTAATATTAGGCAACCAATCAGAAATAAAAACATAATCGCCAGAACCGGATAAACTTTTACGTAAATTAAAATTGGCATTTACTGACATTTTCGGAAAGCCGGCATAAGTGTTTCCTGCGTTCGCCTCGAAATGGATAGTGTCGCCAATGATTACATCAATAACAGCCGATAAAATACTGCTTATAACGACCGTTTGTTCGTTGTCGGCCAAAGATACCACCGCAACGGTATCAACATTATGTACGATCCTAAATTCGTTGTTTTGGCCGGCGCTTTCAGGATAATATCCTACCAATTGAGTATCATTAAGTAAGACCTCTATGTCGATAGTGTCGTTTACCTGTGCTACAAACTGATTATTTACAGTATCCCAAATAAGGCTTTCGTCGATAATGATTTCAGCAAAACCGATCCTAAAACTGTTCGACCATGCCGGAACTGAAAAACCGGTCGTTTTCACATATGCAAAATATCCCGACGGTTCCTTGTATTCATCAAACATTTGATTCATAGGAGCGGCGATTGCCATTTGTGAAAAACTTGTTTCAAATAGTTGCGTATAATCAAAAGTTAATTGAGGGATAGTCGCAAGTATTTTAAGTAAAATGGTTTTCATGTAAACAAAAAAACCGCTTATATTTATTTTTGGAGTGTTGACTTTGTGATCGGGATCGTTGCCCTCGATCATGCTATAAATTAATTGGATACTTTTATTAGTGTACCATGTCGCATCTGCATAACAGATCCCCTCCGTTGTATTTGCGATTGCTTCCAAATTTGCAAGCGTCCAACTCATATCGTAATCAGACCAATCCAGGGAGCTAATAGGCAAGGTCGACAACGACTCAAAAAACTGAACGGCACCACCAAAAAGAGTTATTGATATTGTTTTTATATTATTTACGACACTTGTTTTATTTACCATTATTTCGGCGTCTGGTATAACGGGGATACCGTTCATTAAAACCTCCGCTTTTATCAACTTATAAGATGCCGGATCGGAGTGTCCAAACTCCGGAAGTTCCAAACCTAAAATTTTAAGATTTTTGATTGTTGCCGGTAATGATATTTGACTCGTACTATCAGCCTCCCTTGTTTCAAGATTTGATAATTCATGTGCGACTTTATTTATAAAAAAATCACTTTCGGCATTTTCAAATAAGTCTAAAATTATGCCGTCAACTTTTATATGGAGTTTTTGCTGTATGCTCATATATTGAAATTTTTAGGCAACCTGATACGTATCATTAAGTCATGTAAACTATCATTAGAATTGTACGGAGTTGAGTAATCACCTGATACAATTATTTGTACTTTTTCGCCTCCTGTATTGTTTAGCCATAAGTAAACAAAAACACTTTCCTTTATTTCGTGGAGTGCTTTTAATTGGTCAATTGTTAATCTTTCGGCCGTTAAAAGTATTTCTGTATTTGACTCCCACGACATGCGACCAATTACACTACTCGATTCGTCCAAAGGTTTATCCAGTCCACGCTCAAAAACGATTCCCTCGTTTGCTTGTGTGTTAAACTCCTGATCAACTGAAAACAACCAAGTATCGAAAGCTCCGAGGCTATTGATCCACTCCAACATGATCGGATTCTGACAAGGTTGTTTGATTTCTGTTAATAGTTGTTCGCTTATGTTTATGGCATTGTCTGGACTGTCTACATAATACAAATTTGACACGTATTTTGCACCCGAACCCCAACCGGTTAAAAGGCTTTTATTAATGCCCTCTCTTGGAAGAAACCAAACGATAACATTTTCACTTATTAGATTTTTGTTAACATCGTAAAAGCTTGTTTTGTATCCTATCTGCGTTGCACCGTCGAACCTTTTTGTCCACTCGCTGTCCACCACAACGGAAGTGTTTTTCGGCCAACTTTCCCAAAGAACAGGGTTTAAAAACTTAGTCAATAATTTCCCCGCTCCGGCTCCTTCATCATATCTTAGTATGTTGTCTACCATAGCAGAACCTCCAATGCTTAGTAATTGTTTCTTAGCGACAAGTATTTGGAGGCCTTCATCGTCAACACTGTTTTGAATAACGCCGTCGTAATATTCCTTATATCGCAACCTTATGCGAGGGCTAAAATTGGCCGCAAAGATCGGCTCCACGTAATCTACAATATCCAGAAATAAACGTCCTGTATTATCTACATTGTACGGGAAATCTCTATTGATTATTACCTCGCCGGTGTCGTCGTTTATTACATTTGTAAGGACTTTGTAGTCGGCTCGTGTTGTTAAATAATTAATATACCCATTTGCAGAATACCCACCCGTGTACGGAATATTTATGGTTAAAAATGTACGGGGAAATAAGTAGCTAATATCTGTGATTGTACATATTCCTGTATAAACGACATTACTTAAATATAAATTATCCCCTATATTAAATAAACTGCTAATGTCCCCCTCTTCTCCGAGCCATATCGTCATATTAACGTCGTCGCTATCAACTCCATAAATTAAATAGTCCCGCCTCAAGAACTCATAAGGTATTTGAGCCAATCCGGCCACGACATTGGCCTTTAATTGTTCAGGGATATTAAGTAAATACCCTCCATTAAGCTCCTCTACGTATGA
>JAOZRY010000031.1 GCA_029939965.1 Bacteroidales bacterium
CAAGTTCCAATGTCGTCACCGGCATCAACCATGGGAGCATTGTTAATAGAAAGATTCATCCCATTGTATCTCGTACCACTACAGGGTGGAATAGAAGTTACCCAAAGAGTTAATCCTACGCCTTTATTGTTTATGTCTTCCGGCCCAGGTGTATATGCTGTTACCAATAAAGAGCTATCCTCAAATGTTCCGTCTCCTAAAGTAATCCATTCAATTGTATTCGGATATATAGCTATACCATCAGTTAAAAAAGTTTCGTTACTGCATATCGTTGCATCATCACCGGCCGAACAAACCGCAATTTCATTAACAATAAGCTCAGTATACTCAACTATCGAAACATTGCAAGGGTTAATACCAGTTGCTGTTAACCAAAGCGTCACACTGCTGTGCGATTGTCCGTAAGAACCAAGTTCATAAAATGTGGTAAGAGAATCAGGATCGCTAAAGATGCCATTTCCCTCCGTTTCCCATATAACTTCCGAAAAGTCGCTGCCGTTTCCCACAATATCTATTGGTATATTAACACATACACTTATATTGGATGGGAGATTAATTATAGGTGAAGGAAAAAGGAAAACTTCAATTGAATCAGATACATTCGAATTACAAGGCAATAGCGGCTCTCCGATAAGTGTAAGGTTAAGAGAACTATTCTGTATATCATTCACTCCAAGATAATAGTTGGTAACTATA
Organism: Bacteroidales bacterium; assembly: GCA_029939965.1. Taxonomy (GTDB): domain Bacteria; phylum Bacteroidota; class Bacteroidia; order Bacteroidales; family 4484-276; genus SABY01. The sequence goes on from JAOZRY010000031.1 coordinate 697, forward strand.
GCTAAAGAATCTTCAAATGTTCCATCTCCCGTTGTAGTCCATAAAGTTGATAATACATTGTTGGCTACACCTGATAGTATAAGTGTATTTACACCGCAAGTATCAAAACCTTCGCCAGCATTAACAACAGGTGAGTTTTCAACAAATATATACTCCATGCTACCGGATTGATTTATACCATCCGTAGCTTCAACAATAAAGGTGGTGGATTCGTTAATTAAGAACTGTGGGTTTTTTAATGTAGAAGTAAATCCCGGTGGATTTGATGTCCAGCTATAAGTAATTTCTCCTGTTCCGGTAAGTATTTCAACATCAAAATTAACAAGGCCTTCATTACAAATCGAATCCTGATCTGCAACAACTTCAACTAATAAATCCTCGAAGCAATCCATTTTTAGAAGTTTTACCATTCCAAAAGGATACCACATATTATCCAAGGTATATTCAGGGTCAAGTTCAATTTCATCAACATCGTAAGATGCCATCCGAGACCATGAAAAAACTTTATAATTTATCTCTTCGCCATACGAAAAACCGTCTTTCTCCGGTGTTTGGCCATCATCCCCAAATATTACAAATACAGAATTTAAAGTGTCTGGCCACCAAATTGCTCCACCACATTGGTGTTCACCGTCATCGTTTACATAGAAACCACCAATATAATCATTCTTATCAATAGGAATTCCATTAACAGTTGGCTCGCCATAATAATCAACAAATATAGCACAGATTGATTCTGTACCGACCGGTGAATCCCAAACCGGTGGAAAACCGGAAGTCTGATCAGGAAAACCATTGTTTACAATTGAATCGAGGAAATGCCTGTATTCTTCAGGTTGACCCCCAAAATCTAATTGAACCTTTTCGCTTGCTATATGGTTTTGAATTTTGACCCCGTTCTGATTGGCTTGCTGTCCATATACCTTTGCAACCATCATAAGTATCAGAATAATAATAAATACCCTGAATACCCAAAAGTAAAATAATCTCATACGTTCCCCCTTCTTTTTATAAAATACATTTTTATCAATTCAGCAAAACCCCCTATTCTGCTGCCAATATGACTAAATCATTTTTGACAAAAATTGGTTTTTTAAGTGGTGATGTTCCTTAAAAAAACTTTACGTTTTGGTAAAAATACGAGGGCTAAAGTAAAATATTGAAAACTGTTGATAGAAATATACTATTGAAAACTGTTGATGAATTTTTGTTTTGTATTATTATTGTATTGGGAAGGAGGTCATTAACGGTAGTATTTAGAATGTATATAAATAATAATCTGTATAATTAATTTACATATTTGTAAATATTCTTTACGCTTATCAATATCCAAGCCAATTTAGCACACTGAGCATCTAAAACTCAGTTAACCAAATACTTATACTAATTTCTGATCTAATCGGTGCTGGTTTAGATATCCACATTTAGCCTTTCACCTTCGGTTTTTGCAATGATTACCGATCCACAGCTATCACTCCATACATTTACAGTTGTTCTAAACATATCCAAAATTCGATCAACAGCAAGAATTAACCCCACACCTTCGAGCGGAAGCCCAACAGCCGAAAGTATTACGGTAATCATTACCAACCCGGCCATTGGTATTGCTGCTGCACCAATGGAGGCCAGTAGTGCTGTACCAACAATAATTACCTGATTCATCATGGTCATTTCGAATCCATAAGCCTGAGCAATAAACATGGCTGCCACACACTCGTAAAGAGCTGTACCATCCATATTTATTGTAGCTCCAAGAGGGAGAGTAAAACTGCTGATTTTATTTGATACACCGGATTTTTGTTCTACAGCATTTATGGTTAAAGGAAGTGTGGCTCCTGACGATGAAGTAGAAAAAGCTGTAAGTAGCGGTGTTGACATGTTTTTGAAGTGTGCATAAGGCCTCACCTTTCCAATGTATCTAGTTAAAATTGGTAATGTTATAAAAGCATGAATGGCTAGGGCAGCAATAACAGTACCCATATATAAACTCATGCTCGAAATCAGATTAATCAGGTCATCCTGATCGGCAACTACTTTGGCTACAATACCAAAAATACCGAGAGGAGTAAACTTAATGATAAACATAACAATCTTCATCATAACATCAAAAACCGAATTAAAAAGATTAGTCAGGAGCTGTCGGGGTTTTTGATCAATTTTCATTATAAAGAAGCCAAAGAGAATAGCAAAAAAGATAATCGACAACATATCAGCTTCAGCAAAAGCCCTGAAAATATTATCCGGCACAATATCAGTAATAATATCAAAAAAACCTTTTTGCTTATCAACCAACCCCTCCACTCCCTGCGACAGGTTTATTTCGATACCTACACCCGGCTTAATTATGTTAACCAGAAACAGGCCGGTTAAAATGGCGAATATGCTGGTCATTATATAATAGGACATAGTTTTAATGCCAAGCCGCCCAAGGTTACTACCACTTCCTATATTGGTTATGCCCGAAATTAACGAACTTAAAATAAGTGGGATAATAATCATTTTTAGTGCTCTAAGAAAAATATCCCCCATCCAGCTAACAGCATTTATAGCTGCATTGCTGTAACAGGCCTTAATGATTTTTGGATAATTTTTGCTGAATTCATTTTGAGTTAACTGGTTTATTAGTGCCTTCTCCAGAGATTTCTGAGTAGTAAACGTTTTTCCTTCCAAATCTTTGAGTTTCAGAATTACATCCTGTTTCACCATCTTTTTCTCCATTTTGTTTATCGAAGGCCGGTCGATAACATATCGGGTAGGAAAAATAATACCATAAATAATGGCAAGAATTAATGCGATCAGAATCTGCCAGTGTAGTGCCGGTTTTTTCATTTGATTAATTAATTTTGATATCTGTGATTTTACAATTTTGTTTATCAGGCTAAACTACCAAAAATAATAACACTTCAAAGACAATGAGCTTTTAAAAGCATATAAAAAAACAAACAACATATTGAGTGTTTTGTAAGTTGTTGGATTTCATTTCCCACAATGCGGCACTAATATTCAAAATAGTACGGGTTATTGGGTTATTAAGCTCGTATTAATACTATTCCCCGAAAATGAGGGGTATTTTTGGTACAATATTATATATCTTGATTAAGATAGAAAGGGTAGAAAAAGATTGTCAACCAATCTCTTATCAGCCCACACAAGGTTAGGATATAGTATTTGATTTGCTCCCGAAAATTTCTGTAACTTTGTTGGTCAATCTAAAATACAAATGGTCATGAAATTCAACAGATTATTACTGCTTTTTACTCTCACATTAAATCTTAGCTTACTGGCACAGCATGAAAATGTGATGATCTCCAACTCAAATTATCCTGAGGAACCAACTATCAACATCGACCCGAACAATACCGACAGGATTATTGCCGGTGCAAATATCAACAATGTATTTACTTCGGAAGACGGTGGTCATACATGGGAAATATCTCAACTATATTCAACAACAAACGGCGTTTGGGGCGATCCGGTAACCATTGTTGATAATGATGGGAATTATTTGTTCTTTCATCTTGCTAACCCGCCTGTAGGAAATTGGATTGACCGGATTGTTTGCCAAAAATCTACTGATGGAGGTTTATCTTGGAATGATGGGTCGTACATGGGTTTGAATGGAACAAAAGCACAAGACAAAGAGTGGGTTATAATTGATAGAACCAACGAAAATATTTATGTAACCTGGACACAGTTTGATGATTATGGAAATTCTAATCCGGCTTTTCGTAGTAATATTATGTTTTCTAAATCGACAGATGGTGCTGAAACATGGTCGCCTGCCTTGCGAATAAACGAAGTGGACGGCGATTGCGTTGATGATGATAATACCGTTGAGGGTGCTGTACCAGCGGTTGGGCCTAATGGCGAAATTTATGTGTCATGGGCTGGCCCCGAAGGAATTGTATTTGATAAATCATTAGATCAGGGGGAAACATGGTTGGAAAACGACATTTTTGTGTCTGATTTTCCGGGAGGCTGGGCAATTGATATTCCCGGAATCTCGCGCTGCAACGGAATGCCAATTACGGTTTGTGATTTGAGTGGCGGCGAAAATCATGGAACCATTTACATCAATTGGGCCGATCAGAGAAATGGAGTAGATGATACAGATGTATGGGTGGTGAAATCGACAGATGGTGGCGAAACCTGGAGTAATGCAATAAGAGTTAATGACGATCCACCCGGCAATCAACAGTTTTTTACCTGGATGGCTATTGATCAGGTAACCGGTTATCTTCATTTTGTTTTTTATGATCGGAGAAATTATAACAATAATAATACTGATGTTTTTATGGCTGTTTCAAAAAATGGCTGTGAAACAATTCAAAACTATTTGGTGAGTGAAGAACCATTTATTCCTAATGCAGGAGTGTTTTTTGGTGATTATAACAATGTGTCGGCTCATAATGATGTGATACGTCCGATATGGACAAGATTACATAATGGAAGCCTTAGCGTTTGGACAGCCATAATCGACCCGGTTTTTGTAGGTGTTGAAGAAACCAGGGAGTCCGCCATACCCTTTGCTCTTGGGCAAAATTATCCAAATCCATTTAGCGAAACAACTCATTTTTCGTTTAAATTAAAAACCAATTCTACAGTGTCACTTAAAATTACTGATGTTTTTGGGAGGGATATTGTTACGCTAATTAAAAACGAAAAAAGAGATGCGGGTGTTTATTTCGAACATTTCAACGCAACCTATTACAATCTACCATCAGGAGTCTATTATTTTACACTTACCGGCGATAACGTAAACGAGGTAAGAAAAATGGTGCTCGAAAGATAGTTATTCGTTTATTCCATTCTAACAATTATCAATCATAAAGCCGCCTTTAAAAATAGCAATTACTTCTATTTTAAATCACAAGTTGTATGTTGAAATTTTTCAAATTGCGATTGATTTCCTGAAAAGTTTAAAATTACTGAGTTCTAACGATCGCGGAAGCTCATTGGACTGACGGCATATTTCGCGACTCTGCCGTTTATTTGACGTTTCCAAGTCCTACGGACGTTGGAAAGTCGTGGTCAGGTTTGGAAACTTTCCATCGTCCGTAGGACATGGAAACGTTAAAACTAAAAGCCTGTAGCCGCCCAAAATACCTTTTGTTGCGGATAAAATTTCAACAAATTAGTCCTCAAAAGGTGTTTTTGAATATTTCTGGATAATCAAAACATTACAAATCAGCTATTTAATGTTTTGATTTTTATTATACTTTTGCGTATTTATTTATCATAGTTCAATTTTTATAACATAATTTAATGAACGATCAACTTAAACAAATCCTCTCCAGGATAAGAGTGTTAGCCCTCAAAGACGGCATCGAAAGTATTTCGATGAAAACAATTTGCAAGAAACTTGATATTTGTGAGGAAACACTTTTTGAGTATATAAAAGATGAAAACGACCTCGTGGCAAAAGTTTTGGAATTTGAACGAAGTAGTTTTAGTGTAATATTTGATGACTATGATTTTGATGGGATGAACGCGATTGACATTTTGATGATCGTTAGTAAAGAAATTGCCAGTAAATATTACGATGTTACACCCAAAATAAGTATTTTGCTCAAAGAAAAATACCCCGGAATATACCAGGAGCATTTTCAGAAAAGAATGGATTTTGTTTTTATGAAAATTAAGATCAATCTGCAAAAAGGAATTAGCCAGGGAATGTACAGAAGCGATTTGAGTATTGAACTTATTGCCCGATTATATATGAGCAGGCTTGTTGATGTTCACAACAAAGATATTTTTCCTTCCGACCAATTCTCGTTTTCCACAATCTTCGAAGTGTTGTTCGAAAACTTTGTGAGAAGCATTGCTACTCCTGAAGGCCTTAAATATTTTGCGAAAAAGAATCTCAGTTTCAATAAGAAGTAAGGTTTAGTAAGCCCCCCTGATTTACATCACCACAACATTATTTCATTTCGTAGGTTTACTGTTTTGTTAAAGGAAACGTTTGGTGTGAAAAACGTTTCTATGGTTTTTGAAAAAATGAAACATTAAAACATTGGCAAGCAACGAAAACAACGAAAAACTTACTTTTATCTTAAAAAGTAGTGTAGAACTTTTTAGAAAGTTTGGCATTAGAAGTACATCGATGGAGGATATTGCCCGCGAACTGGGCATGTCGAAAAAAACATTGTACCTGTATGTGGATAGCAAAACCGATTTACTTCAGAAAACATTTGTATCACTCCAATGCGATTTTGGCAATTATGTAGAAGAAATTGTGTCGAAAAACTTAAATGCCATTGATGAATTGCTGGAAGTGAGCAAGATGGTAAATGAAGAAATTAAAAAACTCAACCCTTCCAATATTTTTGACCTACAAAAATATTACCCTGATGTTTACAAAGAACACATCAAATCAGAGAAACAATTTACCTACCGAATGATTTGTAATAATCTTGAAAAAGGGAAACAACAAGGGTATTACAGAGAGGATCAGGACAACGAACTTATTGCCGAATTGTATATTCAAAAAATTCAGAGTATCCATAATTATGATTTTTTAAATCAGGCAAACTTTCCTATGAAGACAATATTTAAGGTCATGTTTGAAAATCATATCCGTGGGATTTCCAACCCGGAAGGCATAGCATATTTTGAACAACGCAAACAACAATTAAAATTTGAATAGAAATATGAAAAATTTTCTAACATTATTACTTATACCTCTTTGGCTAATAATGCCTGAGGTAAAATCGCAGGAACCGGAATCGGACTCCACTGTTCGTTACTTTTCGCTGGAAGAGGCCCGGCTTTTTGCTTCGGAGCACAACTACGATGTTATAAATGCATTGAAAGATATTGAAATTGCCCGCAAAAAAGTGAAGGAAACAACAGCAATTGGCTTACCGCAAATTGGTGGGTCTGTTTCGTACAACGATTTTATCGACATCCCAACGCAGCTTATTCCGGGCGAATTTTTTGGCCAGCCTGCAGGGAGTTTTATCCCTGTTAAATTTGGAACAAAATACAGCATGGCACTCACAGCATCTGCAACCCTGTTGCTTTTTAGTGGCGAATATATTGTGGGTTTACAGGCATCGAGGGTTTTTGTGAATTTTTCGCAAAAGCAGTACGAAAAAATGGTGATAGATCTCGATAGAAGTGTGGCAGAATCATATTACCTGATTTTGATTGCAGAGCGCAACAAAACCATTATAGATTCTACACTGGTTTCACTTTTACAGATTAAGGAAGCCAACACAGTATTATTTGAAAATGGGTTTCTTGAAGATACTGACGTTGACCAGGTAAATTTGCTTATTTCAGATTTGGAAGCAACATTAATCAATATCCAAAATAATCTGGATATATCGCGCAATCTCCTGAAATTTACAATGGGTCTTAAACTTGAAAACGAAATAATTCTAACTGATAATCTCACTAATTTGCTCGAACAGGTCGATAAAGAAGTGCTTTATCAGTCGCCGTTTGATTATAGAAAAAACATTGATTACAAAATTCTTGAAAATCAACAAGAGTTAGCGCATCTCGATTTAAAAAGATATAAATCGCAATACCTTCCGAGGTTATATACATTTTTCAATTTCCAGGAAAATGCTTATCGCGAACAATGGAATTTTTTAAAAAGTGGCGAAGACTGGTATAAAACTACACTTTGGGGGGTTAAAATGGACATCCCCATTTTTCAGAGTGGAGCAAGATCCTCAAAAGTTAGTCAGGCAAAAATTCAGATAGAACAAATCGAAGTAATGGATCAAAAATTACAATCCGGACTTGCAATAAAAGTAAGCACTGTTAGAAACAACTTTTTGAATTCGTGGAAGGTATATCAGAATAAAGAAAAAAGTCTTGAGCTTTCGCTGAAAATATACCGTAAAACCCAACACAAACTTCTGGAAGGAGTTTCATCAACCATCGAATTGCAGCAAAATTATAATCAATATCTCACTTCGGAAAGTAATTATGTAATGGCCATATTGCAGTTGTTGAACAACAAGCTGGAACTGGAAATGCTATTAACCGAAGCGAATAACTAAGTTGGTTTGGAATAAGAGAAATTAGAAAAATTAAAATCATTAAAAATTTCCAATAACATGAAAACAAGGCGAACTCAAAATACGAAAAACAGATTAATGGGCAAGTATATCATTTTGGCGATTATTACTGTTATTCTGTACTCCTGCGGCGGAACAACTGATAAAGCAGTACAACTTCGGGATTTAAAACAACAACGCGACAACCTGAACAAAGAGATTAAAGTGCTTGAGAAAGAAATCGTTGCTGAAGGCGGAATATTGGATGCCGGAATAAAATTACCATCGGTTATTGCACAAAAAATAGAGCCGGAGGTATTCAACCATTTTATCGAAGTACGTGGTAATGTTGAATCCGACAATAATATTTTTGTTCCGGCACTGCGGCCCTACGTTGTCAAACATATTCTTGTACGTGAAGGCGATCAGGTAGAAAAGGGTGAATTAATGGCCGAACTGGATAACCAAAGTATTTCGCAAACCATTAGAGAAATAAAGAATGGCCTGAAGCTGGCAACTACATTGTACGAACGGCAGGAAAACCTATGGGAAAAAAAGATCGGTACAGAAGTTCAGTATTTGCAAGCCAAAACCTCGATGGAAGATTTACAGATTAAACTCACAACTGCCAAAAATGAGTTGGAGAACACAAAAATATTCTCACCAATCAATGGAGTTGTTGATCTTGTGGTAATAAAAGAAGGCGAAGCAGCAGCCCCAAATGCGGGAGCTATCAGAGTATCGAATCTTTCTTCTCAAAAAATTGTAGCTAAGGTTTCCGAAAATTACATCACCAACATCAGGCGTGGCGACAAGGTAAGTGTTTACCTACCCATAATCAATCTTAGGCTACAATCTACTGTTTCGGCAGTATCGCAGATAATCGACCCCAACAATCGCACTATCGACATAGAGATGAAGTTGCCCGATAATGATCGCATAAATCCCAACATGCTGGCCATTATCTCGCTCAACGACTACACAAATCCGGAAGCGATAGTATTACCAATAAACGCTGTGCGCCGCACAGAATCAAGAGATTATGTGTTTATTGCATCAAAAAACAACAACACCTGGGTTGCCAACTTAAGAGATGTTGAACTTGGAAAATACGGACAGGATAAAGTTGAAATTACAGGTGGATTAAAAAAGGGTGATGTCGTAATCACTTTTGGATTTAACAATATTTCGGTTGGGTCGCCCATAACCCTGACTTTTACACAATACTAAAACTTGATAAAAACTTTTTCATAATGAAGAAAGAGAAAGAATTTGGAATAACCAATATGGCCATCAACAATAGGGTTACAGTTTATATTTTTACTGTAATTATGATTATTGCTGGTGTAATTGCGTATAACTCAACCCCAAAAGAAAGTTTTCCGGAAGTAACTTTCCCTTTCTTTTCCGTTTCCACAATTTATGTAGGAACCTCGCCTGAGGATATGGTGAACCTGGTAACTCATCCTATCGAAAAAGAACTGAAAGGTGTGAAAGGAGTAAAAAAAATTAGTAGTAAATCCATTCAGGATTTCTCACTTATTTTTATCGAATTCGAAACTAATGTGGATGAAAACCGGGCTATGCAGGATGTGAAAGATGCCGTGGATAAATCAAAGCCATACCTCCCGCCAGAGCTTTCTATCGACCCCAACAAGTTACCCGATGTTACCCGAATAGATTTGTCGGAGATTCCGGTATTGAATATCAACCTTTCGGGAAACCTTGGCCTTGTAAAAAATAAAGAGTATGCCGAAGTTCTGCAAGATCGAATAGAAGAACTTCAGGAAATTACACGCGTAGATATTGTTGGAGCTCTCGACCGCGAAATACAGGTAAACATAGATTTGTATAAGATGCAGGCAGCAGGCGTTTCGTTTAGTCAAATTGTAAACACAATTCGCATGGAAAACATGACTATTACCGCTGGTATGCTCGATGTAGGATTGATGAAAAGAAATATGCGGATTGTTGGCGAATTTGAAAACCCTGATGAATTGAACCAGATATTAATTAAAGAAGGGGTTTATCTGAACGATATTGCTCAAATTGTTGATGGTTTTAAAGATCGCGAAAGCTATTCCCGGATGGATACCAAAGAAGTTATTACACTTAACGTGATAAAAAAGAGTGGGGAAAACCTTATAATTGCTATCGACAAGATAAAAGATATTTTAGTTGATTTTGAAAATGATACACCAACAAATCTTGAAATAAAAGCTACCGGCGATCAGAGTACAATGACCCGAAATAATGTTAGCAATTTGTTCAATACTATTATTTTAGGATTTCTGGTTGTAACAGTAGTGTTGATGTTTTTTATGGGTATCGATAATGCGCTGTTTGTGGCTATTGCCATTCCACTGTCGATGGTTATTGCTTTTATTTTTATTCCTCTGGTCGGGTTTACAATGAACATGGTTGTACTTATGGCATTTATTCTGGTGCTCGGTATTGTGGTTGATAACTCAATTGTAATTGTCGAAAACATATACCGAAATTACATGAATACTCCAAATCTCAGTATATTTGAAGCCACCAAAAAATCGGTTGGTGAGGTTGCTTTACCGGTTTTTACAGGAACACTCACAACAGTACTCCCATTTATTCCATTGGCATTCTGGCCCGGAATTATTGGCAAATTCATGCTCTTCATCCCTATTACGCTCATCATAACGCTGCTGGCTTCCATGTTGGTTGCCTTTGTTATGAATCCGGTTTTTGCTGTTTCATTTATGCGTTACCGCGATAATAATACTTTTAAAGTAAAACTTTATAAAAAAGAATCCATTTTCCTGGTAATGGCCACTATTGCAGCTACCGTTATGTATATTGCGGGAGTATTTTGGGCAGGTAATCTTTTAGCCTTTATTGTAATTATTTGGCTATTTACAAAATTTGTGCTTTTATATTTAATCGAAAAGTTCCAAAAATTTGTTATCCCAAAAATGATATCAGGATATCGCAAAACACTCGATTTTGTTTTAAAAGGTGTTGTGCCGTATATCTTGGTTGGAACAACTCTTTTGCTGCTGATTTTTACTTTTTTCCTTATGAGTGTAAAACCACCCAAGATTGTGTTTTTTCCTGAAGGAGACCCCAACAGTATTTTTGTATATATAACAATGCCCACCGGAACTAACATTGAGGTAACCAACAGGGTTGCAAAACGGGTTGAAGATTCGGTATTTGCTATCATCGGGAGTAATAATCCTGATGTAGAATCGGTTATTACCAACGTTGCTTTAAATGCCGGGCAAGATATTTTTGAAAGAAGCAAACAAGCACGGCTTGCAAGGATAGCTGTAAATTTTGAAGAGTATCAGTTCAGAACCGGACGCAACACTTCCGATATTCTTAGCGAAATGCGTACACGTATTCATGGAATTCCGGGAGCACAAATTATAGTTGACAGGGAAGCTTCAGGACCTTCCACCGGAAAACCCATAAATCTTGAAATTCGGGGAGAAGCAAAAATACCTTATCACAACCTTGTTGAAATTGCTGAAAAAACCAAGATGTTTATCGACTCACTAACCATTCCCGGGATTGAAGACCTGAAATCGGATGCGGATGTGGACAAACCAGAAGTAATTGTAAATATCGACAGGATTAAAGCCAATCAATATGGTATTAGTACAGCTTATGTTGGGTCAATTTTAAGAACGGCATTATATGGTTCCACAGCTTCCAAATATCGGGAAGGGGATGAGGAATTTCCTATTAATGTGCGATTAGAAGAGAAATACCGCAAAAAGGTTAGTGATTTGATGAATTTAAAAATCCCTGTTCCCGGCGGGTCAAAAGGGCTTAGAGAAATCCCCATTTCGGCTATTGCCAAAATTGAATATTCATCGTCGTATGGTGGTGTTATTCACCAGCAGTACAAGCCAACAATATCATTGGCATCTAATGTACTAACAGGTTACAATGCTAATGAAATTGTGCAGGAGATTTCAGCAGCACTTCAGGATTATCCGCTTCCGAATGGCTATGAATTTGTATTCACCGGCGAACAGCAAGACCAGGAAGAGTCAGGAACATTCCTTTCCATGGCTTTCCTTATTGCTATTGCAGCAGTATTTCTGGTTTTGGTTTCGCAGTTCAACTCACTCTCCAAACCCATCATCATTCTTTTACAAGTGGTATTTAGTATGATCGGTGTTTTGCTTTTTACAACCTTGTTTGGCATGTCTATTTCGATAGTAATGACCGGTATGGGGCTAATTGCCGTAATCGGAATTGTTGTTAAAAACGCCATTATCCTTATCGACTATATTGATGTGTTGATTGCCCGTGGAAACGCATTTAAAGATGCTGTGATTGCAGGAGGAGCCATACGTTTAACACCTGTAATGCTAACTGCAGCATCAACAATTTTTGGGTTACTTCCGCTGGCCATAGGTTTAAATATTAATTTCGAGACTCTGTTCACAGAGTTAGATCCAAATATATATTTTGGTGGCGATAGTGCAGCATTCTGGAATCCGCTGGCATGGACCATTATCTTTGGGTTGGCATTTGCAACCTTCCTCACATTGGTTATTGTTCCTGCAATGTATTATATCCTTTTTCGCAAACGAATCGAAAAACTGCAAGCAAAGAACAGTTAATTGGAAAATATTTTTGGTTGTGATGAGTTTTCAGCTCATGTAATTATTTATTAAATAACACATAATGAGAAAATTTACTGTTTTTAGTTTAGCAATCATTCTTATTGTATTTATTACATCATGTAAAACTCCCATCGATCAACCGGATAAACTAACTCCCAAAACCAAGATGGATTCCATTAGCTACATCATTGGCTATGATTATGGAACCGGTATTTACGATCAGAAAATAGAAGCCGACCCAATGATGATTTACAAAGGAATATATGATGCACTTAATGGAAAGGATGATTATTTTAGTGATTCGGTAAGGGAGCAGCTTGTACAGGATTTTAACAAGGTGGTCGAAAAAATTGAAGAACAACGTTTTAACGAGATGGTGGCTAAAAACAAAGAGGAAGGTATGAAGTTTCTAAAGGAAAGCAAAAATCTACCCGGCGTGGTAGAACTCCCCTCCGGCTTACAATACAAAATTCTGAAACTTGGTGATGGAAACACATTCCCTGCTGCCAACGACAGCATAACCATACATTACCGTGCCATGTACACCGACCGCACAACTTTTGATATGTCGTACGAAACCGGCCCGGTGGGTATTCGTTTAAATTATCTTGTGAAAGGACTTTCTGATGGTATTCAGCTAATGCGAAAAGGAGCTATATTCGAATTTTATATCCCTTCCGATTTAGGTTATGGCGATAACAATTATATGGATATGATTGCCGGTGGTTCCACCGTAATTTATTCTGTGGAGTTGATCGATATTCATTAAGGAAACGGGTAAAATCAATAACCCATAAATCACTTCAACAAGATTTGAATACGTCAGGTTACCATTTCATTTGTCATCATTTCATTTCATCCAATAAATAATTACGATAGTTTTTCTATTTTTGTGCCCGATTTAAAGACGATAATAAAAAGGATATTACTATGGATTATAATTTTCAGGAAATAGAGAAAAAGTGGCAAAAATACTGGAGCGATAATAAAACTTTCAAAGCCGAAAATAAATCGGTAAAACCAAAATTTTATGTGCTCGATATGTTCCCTTATCCTTCGGGAGCAGGTTTACATGTAGGGCATCCACTGG
>JAOZRY010000411.1 GCA_029939965.1 Bacteroidales bacterium
ATCTAAAAGCTCAAATTAAATCACTTGAAGAAGAAATAATTGTATTGAAAAATACAATAGACTTCTATAAATAACGACACACCAACAATATATATAGTTTATGGCGGGCGAAGTGGCAAATATGAACAATTTGGATATCATAATCATTAGTGTAACTTGAAAGATTTGTGCTTCAAAACCGCCACATAACCATTTGCTCACCGAATTCAATTCTTCATCTGTAACATTAATTCCAATATCATAATTATTCTCATCTAATTCACAAACCACGTTCAATCCTGTTGTTGTAGTGATTGGCCCAATGAGATTTACAATTACCTCATAACTCAACAATGGTTTTCCCCGCCAATTTTGCGCAATTTGTGAAAATAGGCGATGCTCAATTTTATTCCATTTACTCGTTGCAGTAGGAAAATGACAAACCTCTATGAACCAGACCTATTTCATTAGATAATTTCTGTAATTCATTTTTCCACAAACGGCTTTGGTAGCTATTACCGCCCCCACCATCTACTGATATTACTAGTTGGTTTTGCGATTGATATCCCTTTACTTTTTGATGTATGAGTGTTGAAAAAATAATTAATAAGATTCATATCCCGGTTTTTTGCCCATCATAATATATTAACCTGAAAACTTACCTTGTTCTTAACTTTTTTGCCTACTTTTGAATTTTGTATAAAACACTAATACTATATAGTAACAAAAAGAGCAAATAAAACGAGAAATTGTATCTTGTGTTCATTGATAAAAAAATATTCAGATGACAAAGAAATCTTTCTTCCTATCGATCTTAATGATAACAAGTTCGTTGCTATATGCCCAACTTAGCGACATTGAATTTGAAGAATTAATTAACCAAAAAGACCTTGTCATTTTAAATGAAGGGACGGAGCTTAGTTTTACAGCCAAAAAAGCCTATTTCCTTGGTATAAAAGTAAAAAAGGATATAACATATCAAGTGTTGAAAAATTCCGGTAATGACAAAATCAATCCTTTAAGGCTACCAGGGCGTCTTGACGAAGTGTACATCCCACACAATTCTACAATCCGCAATGAACAAAGGATGTTTGATGGGGTCGAAGTTCAGGATTTTGCAGCCTGGCTTGTAAAGCAGGATGGCACCGAAGAAAAGATAAAGTTTGGTGTAACGATGGAGGAAAATACTGTAATCACCAGTGAAGATAGGTTTGGAAAGATCTACAGCTACCGATATTCATTCCCTCAATTTACGCCTGGTGATGTTGTCCGTCTGAGTTATTCATACACTTTTCATTTTAAAGAAAACTGGCAAAAACTCATCTCGGCACGTATATTTCTCGAAACCAATATCCCAAGAAAAGAATACAATCTTACTTTTTCCCATCATAACCGGCTCGTGATGGAAACCAACTATTTTAATGATGCTGTGCCCGATCAGTTTGAGATAGATGGCAGAAGCTATTATAAATGGACCTATAAAAATCAGCCCGGGTGTATTAGGGAGCCTGGCGCCCGGCCCTATACCGAGCTGCCATATTTCACCTTTTGCCCAAAGCCCTACGAATTTTTGTACACGCACTTTAATTCATTCATTGAGGAGTTTATCCCATTATGGTATTTTCTATCATTCGACCGTGAATCCAAAGTCAGGAAAGCTTATGTAGATTACGATATAGGTGTTCAAAACAGGGATAACCATAACTTCCAACGAGTTGCCCAACGGTACAAAAACATGGTCGAAGGCGACTCTGCCTGCCTTGCAAGGTTGAGGTATTTCCAGCGCTACATAGTGGACAGTGCCCGCTACGACGATGCATATACCTTATTTAACAGGACTGAAGGAAATCGCAAACTAAGCCCTGGCGGTGACCTTTTGGGTGGCCTCGTCCGTGAGCCGAACAAAGAATTTGTTTATGCTAATATGTTGCCAAGGATTGGATGCCAATATTATTTTACTGCCTACCTCGATGATGTACGCTCAGGTCAAATTTCTGAAACGTATTTTGCCCCTGCCTACGACAACGAAATGTTATTTGCATTTGTAACCGAAAAGGATGAAATCGTTTTTGTTGTCCCAAAATCGGATACGAGGGACCTTTACTGCGAGGAGCTGCCATTTTACTATGAGAATGCACCAGTAATGCTGCTTTTTACTTATGACTTTGCCGGGTATAAAAGAAACTTCAGCGATATTTTCAGGGTTGTCTCTACGCCTGGTAGCACCGCAAGCGATAATTACCGCAAGGTGAACAGCATGGTTTCTGTTGATTTAAACTTAAAAAAACTGAATTTCAACACAAGGATATCGTTGTCGGGGCAATATTCAACACTGACCTACCCAGTGTACACCAATGCCCCCACCGATAACACTATTAATCCAAAATACCTTAATAAAATATGGGACATCGGGAAAGATGTCGAAGTAAAAAGCATTCAAGCCAACGGTAAACAATTTTATTATCCTTTCAAATCATCTGTTACAGCAAAATACTCACGTGGCATATCTAACAATGGGGGCGATGGGTTTATTGAGTTTGATATCGGAAATTGGATCAAACATATATATTATGAAAATATTCATACGAAGGCCCGGTTCACTGATTTTTACGCAGATTTTCCAAACAGCGACATTTTCAATTATATGATCCAATTTGATGCGCCTGTGGCAATTGCAGAAATGCCGGCACCAATTGAAATAGATAATGCTTTTGGTATTTACAAGTTTACAGTAAATCAAACAAATGAAAGGGGCATCCTTGTCACCAGTTACTTTCTTGCCAAATCAACCAAAATCAACAAAGCTGAGATTTCCCAAGTGCAGGAAATTTATAATGCCTTTGAACAGTTAAAAAGCAGTAAACTACTGGTTAAGTTAACACAAGAGTGATCTGTTTTATTAATAGGGATACGTCCTGATTTAAGTAGAAGGTGAAAAAAACATGCCTGTAAAACTGTAAAACAAGCACAAATGAAATATACAATAATTTCATACACATTAAAAATTGAAAGGTTGGTGTTTCAAAATGCCCAACTTTTCATATTACCACCATTGGGCCTTTTTATCGTAGGCAATGATAAATGTGAAGATAAGAGTTAGCCCAGTGTGTAAACAAATTACTACTTATCGCAGATAAGGAAACAAACATTAACAGCCGGGCCTCCCCTATCCGGTTCCGATAATTATTGGGATTAAAAGTGTAGTGAATTAATAATACTGCGACTAATTGAATAATTAATAACTTATAAAATTAGAGACATGGAATCGAAAACCAGATTTTTTTTAGGGACAATTATCGTAGTAAGTTCTATTGGTATGATATTGTTAAATTACCTAACCAATGGAAATAACGACAGTTACATAATGCCATTTATTCTTTTGTGCTTTTCTATAATTGTATTTTTTACTAAACCTAAAAAGGAGGAAACGCAAAAAAAGATAAGCAAAACGCAAAAAAATGTAATTTTGCCAATAGCTTCAGTTGCTTCAATTGCAGGGATAATCACATTTTTTACAACCTTATTTTAATCTCTCATTTCATTACTTTACCTTATGAATAATGAAAACCTAAAAGACATATTTATTAAAAAATTGTCCGAAAACAATGGCATTATTCATAAGGTATGTAATATTTACTGCAATAATTCGGAAGAAAAAAAAGACCTGATGCAGGAAATAACCCTGCAATTATGGAAGTCATTTTCAAACTTCAGGGAAAAATCAAAATTTAGTACCTGGATGTATAGGATTGCCTTAAATACTGCAATAACTGAAATCCGAAAATCAAACAGAAATCCAATTTTGGAAACTTTGTCCGAAAAACAAGATACCCTAACTGAAAAAGAATATCTACCTAATTTGGATGAGGAGATAAACAAATTATACAAAGCAATTGCAAAACT
>JAOZRY010001146.1 GCA_029939965.1 Bacteroidales bacterium
AACGTATTAGGGGGAGACAACCGATAGCGATTCTTTGATCGATGGTTGTTACAAGACATCAATTTATTGGCGCCTTTTTTATTACAATGACATTGATAATGAGGCAAACAACAAAAAGAAAAAAAAGGGAGAGACCGCCCTCAAGCTCATCATTGCTCGATAGCTGTTGATGTTGCAAGAAATCCTATATCGAAATCAAAGGTCATCATCGAAACCGGCTAAAAACACCACTTCTGCAATACTTGATTTTACTGTTATTACAGAAGAGTGGTAATATTTACTGCTGATAGGTGGTAATGAAGCTGATCAACGCTGAAATGCCACCGTACCAGCCAGTGTGGTGGGTGCTCCCCCATAGCCGTCAAGCTAACGTTACTCTCTCATAATCATGTGTATATATAATACGCAGACTTCCACCCGCAAAGGAGGTGGGTTGTCTCATACCTAATTATTTTTTGCGACACATTGGCTACAATTATTGTGGCTAAATTTCAAGTACAAAGAAAGTATTAACTATTACATAAATAATTAAATAACAGACAAATATGCATTTATTTGTGATTATTTATTTGGCACAACAACCCCTGTTTACAACCATCTGTTGCAAAATTATTACTTCTATTTTTGTTGTGAAAAACTAATTCATAAGTACTAATTCGAGTAATGACATTTTGCCTTTCTTTTTTTCTAATTGAATCATTGATTTTTAATATTTCGCGATTTTTAATTTGCTAATATTCAAGATAAATTGCAGCAATCTCAAATTAACCACTTAAATAATCAACGAATTACTGTAATTTCGTGCCTTCTCAAAAAAAAAGTAAATACAAATCATGAAACGAATATTAACTTTTATCTTAATCGTATTAATCGGAATTTCTGTAGAAGCACAGGTGAAAAGTGTTGAAAAAGAAGCGGAAAAGCAAGGAACAAGACGTGTTAACCGCAAAATAGATAAGGGGGTTAGCTCAGGTCTGGATAAGTTGGAAAATGGAATTGGTAGTTTATTTGGTAAAAAGAAGAAAAAAGGTAAAACGGGAGAGCAAAGTGATTTTAATAATAGTGGCACTTCTGTAGCAGGAAAAGACCCCGATGCT
>JAOZRY010000032.1 GCA_029939965.1 Bacteroidales bacterium
ATCGTTGCATGTATTTATGCTGGAAAAGAAAAAGGAATATGCCATAAGGTTTAATACTGATCTTCCGAGCCTTACAAATGTTGAAACAACCGTAAAAATGAAAAGCTCAATCGAGCAGGTCAATTATAAACTTCTGTCATTGCCTCTGTATTTGGTTAATTATTTTGATGAGATAGAAATCCCCAAATAAAAAACCACCCTTTTAAATTGTAGATTTTTAAATGTTATTAAACTTGAATTTGGCCGGGTTTTATTCAGGGTTTGTCTCAAAGTTAAGTCCTGACTTGGTTACAGTGGCCTCCAAGTCAAGTCAACAATCCATCAAAGCCAATAGGTTTCAGTCATCTCAGTCATCCGATGAATTGTTTAAGCAGTTGCACAAAAGTTCAAAAATACATACAGCCCGGGCTGATTCATCGGATGACTTTCAGATAAAGTAAAAGGGTTTGACTTAAAGTCAAACCCTGAATTCTCCGACTCATTTCTGAGCGAACCTAATAATAAAAAACCTCCTGTTTGTTTAAAAGAGTACTATTCGTTGGGTGTATGTTTTGTTTTCGGATACGAGTTTTACAAGATAAATACCTTTTTGAAGATTGCTCAAATCAAGATCAACCTTCCCGGCCGGAATATTCCGGTTAAGTAATTTTTGTCCGCTGGCATCATAAATGGTTATTTCCGCTTCTTCTTTCAATCCTTCAATCCATACTTTTCCATTTGATGGGTTGGGATAGATGGAGATATTCGCGCCTCTGTTGTTTCCTGTTTCTATTGATGAAATGTTTACATCTTTTACAACTGAAAGTCCTTCGCGGACAAAGTTTCCATCTGAATTTGGTAGTGATTCATCAAGTTCAACATTCAGATTTTGCTCGTGGAGGGTGATAGTATTGATGATTGAGAAATAAATTTTTTCACCATCCGAAAAGCCATCTTTTTGGAAGGTTGTAGCATCATCAGCAAAAATCGAAATAGCTGTATTGTCGGATACCGGAGCTATGCCACAGCATTTTCCTTGTTGATTAAATGCACCGATCCAGCAGTTATTATCAAAATTAAAATGAGCTAAAACATCCGGCGGAAAAACAACAATGTGTGATGAGGCTGTTTTAACAGGGATATTCCAACCTGCAATATTGGGGTATAACCAATTGGTTTTTGCCGTGGTAGTTTTGTTTGGTGATTCCGGAAAGATAATTTCGCCGGGGGCATCCATCAGCAGGCTATATGCTTTACCGGTTTCTAATGCATCCAGTGTTTGGATGTTGTATTCGGGCCAGTAAATTCGTGTTCCGGCTATCTCTTTAATCAGAACAACACTGGCTTTTGATGATCCTCCATCGAGTAGCTCCATAATTGTAACATCTGCCGGACATATAACCGGTAAAATTGACCATGAAGCCGGAACAGCACAGGTTAGCTCTGGTTCAGCATGGCCTGTAATGTTTAAGGTTGCATCATCTTCCATTTTAATAAAGAAACCGGCGTGGTGCTCCCAGTTTTTTAATGTTCCGATTCCTGCACCGGGCCAATACATTTCCTCGTAATTATATATTAGTGTAAGTTGATTGGAAATGGGACTGAAGATTTCAGCAATATCATTGTTCTGGGGCATAATAAAACTCGATAATCCCTGCCAGCCTTTGTTTAGATTAATATTCTGTGTGAGTACAGGCATGGGAGTTATGGCTATTTCGACCGGTGTGGTAATGCCAGGAAAAACATATTGCCCGTAAGTAATTGTTTCCTCGAAATTTTCGGCTGTTATTAAAAGGTCATAAATCCCGGGTTCCACAAAATCAATTATGCAATAGCCTTCCTGTTGAGTTATTCCAAACCAGTTGGTTCCTAATAATTCAATCGTGGCATTTTCTACCGGGCCTTTGTTCTGGTCATCGCCAACATAAATTTTTAATCCTCCCAGTGCCGGAGAGTTATTAATTATTACGGTGTAATCTTCCGCTTCGCCATAGCTGTATGTTGCACAAGGATCGGAGCTGCTACTGTTCCAATTGGTACGAACGCGCAAACGATGTGTACCTGCCTGAGCCGAAACAGGTATATTAAGGGCAGTTGTATAGGTTTGTGTATTAAGTGGCAAAATAAAATCTTCGATTAACATTTCGCTTTCTGCAAATTCAAAATCATCATTCAAATCAATCCAGAGCGATACATATTGAGCGTTGTAGTTGGATGATAGCTCAAGCTGGTATGGGTATCCGCAGCCCAATTCCGTTTGCATTGAAGTAAAATCGCCATAGCCATCCCCGCTACATCCTGATGCTTCATTTATAATGTCATTGAGGATAAATGTATCAAGCCCATCGCCTTCAGTGCATCCATTTTCGTAAAGTGCATTGGTGCAATAGGATGGGGGAATTTGGGTGAGAACAACAGTAATATTTGTATTTTCTTCGGGCTTAATTTCAATGCCATTAACAATATTCTCAATATATCCATCAGCCGAAACCCTAATATTATAGAATCCTGTAGGAATATCCACAATGTTAAACTCACCAAGGTTATTAGTCAGTTGATTAAAAGATGTCCCGATTATTTCTACCAGCGCATTTTCGATGAGTGCGCCACCATCAGCATCTTTGACAATACCCGAAAGTTTTCCGGGTTCTTCCGGGATTCCGGAAACTTCAATGTTGTCGATGTTCCATTTTTCGATATTCCACGAATCCTCGCCATGAGCAACAAAAGTGACCCTGAAAATTTCACCGCTGGCATATTCCGAAATGTCAATCGTTTCCGTGATAAAGCCAAAAGTTCCATCATCATTGGTATAATTTGCCAGGTTATAATAATCACCGTTAGGATAGACCAAGCGAACCGTTATCTGCTCCAGTGTTCCGGCCGAAAATTCCTCGTAGGCAATATCGTATGACAAAGTAATAATATCATCTGGTTCGCCATTCAGTAAATAACTCCGTAACTCTTGCGAATAATCCAATATTCTTGGGCCAAATGTAAATTTTGCTGAGGGTACATCGTTTCCAAATTCATCATCAATCACCCAGTTAATTCCGGTTGTTGTCCAGATGTTTGTTTCGAAATCCGCCGAGATCCAGTCTTCAAAAAATGGCAACTCGAAAGGTGGAATATATTCCCAGTGAATCCGGTTGAACAAATCATTTTCATAATCCGGGCCTGAAAAATCGCCTGTAACCTCATCGAAATATACATTACCATTATCTACATTTTTGGTAATATTGTGTGCCATGCCGGTTGTGTTGGGCGAAAAATTTGCATTTTCAATTATCAAATCCGCACCATTGTCAATGGTTAAACATGTGCCTCCCGGCAGTCCATAAGCAAATGAACAATTATGGAAAGCACCTTCGGGCCACACGTAAGCTCCACTGTGAATATTTATTCCTTCCAAATCCATATAAATAAATATGGTGTGGATGGCTGCAATATCGCCTCCCGGGTATATGTCGAAGGAATAATTAAGTTTTGAGGTACCGTGATTTACAGAAATATGGTCTTCCTCCGTACCTTCCAAAACCAGCGTTCCACCATAGTTTACCTCAAGAGCTTCGCCCAAAGTAATTTCACTGCCGGGCATAAAGTATGCTAGGCCTTCATCAACATTAAAAGTTCCATTCACCCCAAGGGAAACGTTTTCGTTTACGATAAAATAATCAGAGGGTTTTCTGATGGTTAAATCATAAAAGACCTCATTCTCCTCAAAATTATTTTCTCCGGAGCCATCGAATATTACTTCTCCGGTAAGCTCATCAAAATGGGCAGGAGTTTGATTGTTGTTGAACTGACCAAAGATACGCATGGTTTCCGGGGCTTCAAAGTTGCCGCCATTAAGATTAAAATCGCCGTTAATATCCAGAATTCCGGTGGCCACCAGATTTGCTGCAAGGGCTTTACTTTTTTTACTGCTTTTATCTACAACTACATTAAATAGGTTTGCTCCTTCCACTGAGTGTAATGAAGCATCCTCTTCATAGCCGATCAATTCGATGGTGCCACCAGTTGGATTAAAATCGTCACGATGAATATGCAAACTTCCGTTGATTCGGATGAGTCCTCCGGTAATATTGGTTTCCAGATTGTAACTTGCCGAATTAAAAATCTTGATTCCATTATCGTGAACATCAATTAATCCATCTGTCATAGTGATGGAAGCATCTGCGGCAAATGGCCAAAACCCCATTCCGTTTCCACCATGAAGGTGTAATTCACCACCGGAAATTTCGAGGTTTCCATTCAGGTCGAAATAACTTGTTGCATCTTGGTGGAGGCTTGCTGTTCCTGATGTGATGATAATTGTACCATAAATGCCGTTATCATCGAGGTCGTTGGCCAGAAAATAGCCGCCATTAACACGCATAGTTCCCTGAGTCCAGTCGTAATGCTGTACACCCGTTGTGTTTTCGCGTATCCGTAATTCACCACCAGATTTGTTTAACTCCATTTCCCAAAATGCACCCCCATACGAAGTTTGGATTCCGGTTCCATTAAAAATAACACGGCTACTGCCATGGTTAAATCCCCAGGCTTCATCGTTCCAGTCGCCTTTGATATATACATCGTTGCCCATGGTTTTAAACAGGCCTTCTTCGATCAATAAATCACCACGGATTTCGATATCACCCGAAAGTTGTGCCCAGTTTGCGCAACTTATAGTGAGGTCGTTAAAATAACTACCTGGTTCGCTGTTAATGACAATACCACCACTACCGGCATAATCGAAAATTGCTTTTCCATTAACGAAGCTAAATTTGCTTCCCGGATAACTTAGGAAAGGGCCTTCGAAAATTGTATTGTACAAGGCCCACTGAATAAATTCGGCACCATCATCAATAATAAACTGACCATGTATTTTCAGGGGTTCTATTCCCGGGCAATTATCGTAAGCAACAAATGCCCCACCTGTTTTACTGATTCGTAAATTGTTGAAGCGGCAATTTTCTGATTTTACATGTATGATGGAATTTTCGGTTCCCCAAAATTTTACGGTTCCTTCATCAGGGTCGGTGTATGATTCTTCTGCAAAAGTCCAGTCGCCCTCAACCCACATTTCAGCATTTCCTGTAAAATCGAGATGACCATGAGCGGCCATCTCCACATCATTACCACAATAAACTTTCAATCCAGGATTGTTAATTTCTACCACTCCATCCACAAAAAAATTATCTTGAATATTCAGATTGTAATTGGTTAAGGTAATGAGTCCTCCGGTAAGGATATTTAATTTCCCACAGTGGGCTTCCGCAAAATAGATATTCGGATCATTTACTCTGTTTGGGATTGCCACATCATCGCCCCATCCCGGAACAACTCCTCCAACCCAGTTACCGGTGTTGTGCCAGTTTCTGTCAACATTGCCTGTCCAGATGTAAGCATTTTCTATTTTTAAACTAAATATACCACTCCCCATTTGTTTGGCAAATATTACGAAACCATAATCATCTTCTGTATCCACATTAACAATAAACGAATCTTCGGTTCCACCATAATTATCCGAAATATAATTGGCCTCGGAAATATCTTTGATGTAATTGCCGTCAGTAGAACTCATAAAGGCCATGTCGATATCCATTCCCCCGCTTATCCTGTGCATTCTAAAATAATATTGACCCGGAGTGAGGTGAATGTCGTAAATTTTTACAATTTCATCATCGTGCCAGTTGAGCTGTGTAGATGCTCCGGGTGTAAGAACCAGATCATCATTGCCACCTTCGTATTGTATATAGTTGGTTCTCGAACATCCATAAGGTTTATGTTTTACACCACGAGGTTCAGCACTTAAATGATTTCCATCGAGAACAATGAAATTGGTGTTTCGGCCATAAGCATATTGCAAAATTGGCTCCTCGTTAAAATCTTCATCATCAAACAACTGCAATTGCCAGTGGCAGTTTAACGAATCGGTGTGGCTGCCAATAACTGACCACGACGGGTGATTATGCTCGTGCAAATAAAACTTCGACACACGATCGTTTTCATAAAGATGACCATCTGCCATGGTGCTAATACCTCCACCGGCATTAATAATAAAATTACCCCAGGAGCCATCGGCACCAGCAATATAGGGTTCCATTTCAGGATCGCGGAGGTGGATCATTATTCTGCATTTTGTGGAACTTACCCCGGGAGGAATAAGCCAGTTGTACATACCTGTATTTGGAATATCAAACCCTACCGGTTGCATTGAAAGGCCTCCATCGATGGAATAAAAAATATCTGTCCACGATCCTTCTACATCATCCGAATCCCATAAAATTTCAGCATAATTTCCAACATTGTAAACCTCACCCTCACCATCGTTGCTGAAACGAGGATCGCCATGGGGTACTCTAATCTTTACGTGCGATCCTTTTTGCCCGCCTTTGGTTGCTCTTACTGTCATGTCGATGCTCCACCGGCTCACCCAAACAATATGCCTCGGAGGGCTATGGGTGTAATGAGTTATGGCCATATCGGTAGCGTCATTATATCCTACTCCTGTGGTTGAATGCCCTGGAATACTTACTATAAGTGGCTTTCCGTCATCGATATCATTTTTGGTTCTTGTCCATAAAAATGTGTAATAATCTTCAATATCAAAACTATAACCCCTCGAATTGTTTGCTACCTGAATCATTCCATTGTCCAACATATACGATTTTGTATTTCCTGTTAATGTATCCGTATCCATACCCAAAGCCAGATCGCGTTGTAAATTGGAAACATTGTAATCCCAATGACATGAATAATCCGGGGGGTCGCTCAGAGTATCATATCTCTGGTAATGCCACGAAACGAAGTAGGGGTATTTATAATCCGTAATTTCGGAGCGGTTGTCGTACCAGGCAAAAAGCATTGCAGCTGCGGTAGGGCTACATCCATAGCTCCAGTCATAAAAAGGCATATACACATGATCGGGGATATATTTGTCGGCTTTGCCCGAAACTGTAAAACCATCCTGATATTTTTCCCACAAGTATTTAAAATCTCCGGTTTCGCAAAAATGTTTGGCTTCGGTTTTTCGCAAATTATATTCGGAAGTGGTTTTTATGCCGCCGGTTGGCGATGTGCAAATGTATTTGGTCTCCCCTGCGTTGGTAATTTCCTGCCAGGTATTGAAATGATTCAGATAGTAAATTTTACCAAAAGTCACCTCTTGCTCCAAAAAGGCTTTCTTCGACAGTTCTTTTGTTTTATACTTTAATGCATAGTCCGACGAAAGACACTTGGCATATTCGAGCATTACCGGCATGTTATTTCTGGCACCAATAAGAAAATGCCCAAAATTATCTCCGCCCCACTGGTTAAATTTGTCGCCCGATTTGCGGAAATCAGAGCATGTTGTAAGTATATCAGTTTCCGTAGGAAATGTATTCCCAATTGAATAGTTAAATTGCCAGGCGATAATTTTATTGTCTTTTCCATAATAAGGTATAGGCTCGGCAGGATAAACATCGCCCCAAAGTGCCTCTGCGTTCCGGTTGGCAATTTTAGTTATTTCTTTTATTGGAATCAATTCGTAATCCTGACCCATCGCCAGGATAGAAATCATAATTGCAATTAATAATGTTGTAAAGGTTTTCATAATTTTTGCTCCTTTCTTTGTTGTTGTGTAAATTGTTATTGAGTTATTCGATATTCAACATTCAGTATTCAGTATTCAATATTCAGTATTCGATATTCGATATTCCATTATCTTCCTTCCTTTATTACGGTGCATCTGCAATCATCAAAACCATTGTTATTAATACAATACTCAAACTTATTGCTGTAAGTATTTTTTCTGTTTTTTGTGATACTTCTATCATAAAACTACGAATGATTAAAATTATTAACAAAGCTGCAACACTTGCTAACCATCTGAAATGCGACTGAAAAATTGCAGCTAACACAAAAATGATAACCAAACCTATGATGCATGAAATGTTTGTAAGCTGATTTTGCATGACACAAAACTAACTTCGGGAAGGAAAATGGTTATGGTGGATTGCGACAAGAGTATGGAAAATTACGCCAGATGCACTAATTTACAAGGATTACAGGTTAGTGTCGTTTTTTTCCATGTACTCGATGGGTGAAACACCGAAGTGCTTTTTGAAGAGTTTTGAGAAATATCCGGGGTCAGAAAAGCCAAATTCGTAAGCTGTTTCAGAAACATTTCCTTTGTGATTTTTAAGGAAGTCTGCTGCCAGATTTAATTTCACCATGTATATAAAATTGGTGGGGGTAACATCCAATTCTTCACGGGTTATTCTTTGGAGTGTTCTTATGGAAACAGCCAAATGTTTTGC
This sequence comes from Bacteroidales bacterium, assembly GCA_029939965.1. Taxonomy (GTDB): domain Bacteria; phylum Bacteroidota; class Bacteroidia; order Bacteroidales; family 4484-276; genus SABY01. Next base: position 8,268 of record JAOZRY010000032.1, read on the forward strand.
CAGTTTTTCTGACCCGATATTTTCCTGATAATGTTTGGTGAGGAAATCGGAAGCCTTTCGGAGGATTTTATCATTATCGGATAATACAGGTTCTGGTTCGATATTTTGCTTTTTGATGTAAACAACTTTCGAGGGTTTTATTTCAACTCGTGCAGGCAGTCGTTTTATTCTTTTCATCCTTAATAAAAGCAGCGAAATAATTAGCACGGTAATAATGAGGGCAATGGCATAAAATGTAAACCAACTGCGAATTTTATTGCCAGATAACTTATCGAACCATTTGGGTTCTCCGGCCAATTGGGCTGTAACCCAGGTGTCGGGGTAACCAAAATCGCAGTAGCCCAACCAATTGAATGGCCAATAGCGTAAGGCTTTTTTATCATACGAATCAATACCATCAAGATTGTAATCGTTGTCGTTGTTGCAAACTTCAAGGCGTATTTTCATGCCGGTTTTGGGAGTAAGTCCAATGGCTGCAAATGGAATTAACACTTCGGTGGTGTAACCTGTGTCGGCAAGAGTATCGTTGAACATTCCGTTTACCTGAACGTGATATTGAAAAAAAATATTTTGCCCGCTTTTTTTTGGACTCGCAAATGAATCGCTGGCAATTAGTTCACGATCACCCCTGAAAACAAGATTCAATCCCGAAATATCGATCATAAACTGGTAGTCGTTAATATCCATTTTCTCACCACTGTCGTTTTTGGTGTCGATGTATATTTCGGTACCATCGTTCAAATGTAATTCAGGATACTTGCCTTCGATTATATTTTGAGCCCATAAGTGGCTGTCGTGAACTATAAAACCAAAGTATAGATTACTGATATCCCAACAAATCCTAACATCAACAGTATTTCTTGATAGTGGTAAAAATGTTTTTGAATAATCATAAGATTCATCGAAAAATGCCATAAGCTGATGCCCCGGTGCATTGTGCAGTCTTTGGCCTGTGTCAACAAAAATTTGCTGATAATAGTTATTCCACTCATCTAAGTTTCCGTCAACTATAATGTCAGAATTATTGTATGGAATTTGAATGGGTAGCACGCTGGTGTTTTGCGACCATAAATTCGTAGAGACAAACAAGAGAAATATTATAAAACCAAATCTCATTTCGTTTTTAAACTAAAAATTTCAAATTTAAGTTTGAAACAAATTTAGACATAATTGTTAAAAACACAAATTAGTACTTTCTTGCATCATTAATTTTATCACTGAAAATTCAATTCCCAAAAACTTTTTAGTTCTATCTTTGCCACTAAATTTCAATAAATACAGGAATACTCACATGCAAGCACCAAAAATTTACAAGCCGGAAAATAAAGTAAGAATTGTAACTGCAGCGTCTCTTTTCGATGGGCACGATGCAGCCATTAATGTAATGCGAAGGATAATTCAGTCGTCGGGTGCCGAAGTTATCCATCTGGGACACGACCGATCGGTACAGGAAATTGTAGATTGCGCCATCCATGAAGATGCTCAGGCTGTGGCAATTACCTCTTACCAGGGCGGGCACATCGAATATTTTAAATATATGCACGATCTTTTGCAGGAAAAAGGTGCCGGACATATCAAAATATTTGGTGGCGGTGGAGGGGTTATCCTACCCGAAGAGGCCAAAGAGCTACACGATTATGGAATTGTAAGGATATATTCGCCCGATGATGGCCGTTCGATGGGTTTACAGGGAATGATAAATGATTTGATGGAAAAATCAGACCATCCTACCGGAAAAGATGTAGAGCCTGATATCGATAAACTTAAAAACAAGGATGTAGTTCACCTTTCGCAGGTTATCTCTGCAGTTGAGAATTTCCCGGAAAACACAAACGAATTTTTGAAAGTTCATGCTGCTGAATGTAAAGCGAATATTCCCGTACTTGGAATTACAGGTACCGGAGGATCCGGAAAATCATCGCTCGTTGATGAAATTGTAAGGCGTTTTAATGATGAATTTCCTGAAAAGACTTTAGCAATAATTTCGGTTGACCCTTCAAAACGCAAAACCGGTGGTGCTTTATTGGGCGATAGGATAAGGATGAATTCCATTAATAAACCTGAAATTTACATGCGTTCGTTAGCTACACGTCAGGCCAATTTATCTTTATCAAATTATGTAAAAGATGCGGTTAACCTGCTCAAAATTGCAAAGTATGATTTAATCATTCTCGAAACTTCGGGCATTGGCCAGAGCGATACTGAGATTGTTGACCATAGCGATGTGTCGATGTATGTGATGACTCCGGAATATGGTGCAGCTACACAATTAGAAAAAATCGACATGCTTGATTTTGCTGATATCATTGCACTCAATAAATTTGATAAGCGGGGTTCGTTGGATGCTTTGCGCGATGTAAAAAAACAATACCAACGCAATCATCAATTGTTTGAGCAAACATCTGACGATATGCCGGTTTTTGGAACTATTGCATCCCAATTTAACGATCCCGGAACCAACGAGCTTTACAGGGCTTTAATTGAATTGATTGCAACAAAGACCGGTGTGGATTTTAATTCCAAACTAAAAGCATCCGGCGAATTATCTGAGAAAATATTTATCATCCCACCAAAAAGAGTTCGATATCTTTCCGAAATTTCTGATATCGTTAGAAACTATAATAACTGGACTGAGGGACAACGTGAAGTAGCTCAAAATCTTTTTGCCCTTCATGAGTCTATTAAATTAGCAGAACAAAATAAACAACCGGAAGTAGCCGAAAGCCTGAGAGCTATATATGAAAAAACAGCACTAAACCTCGACCCACACAATAAAGAGATTATTGAAGGGTGGGAGAGTAAAACAAAAGCATTTAAAGAAAAGGTGTTTTGTTATCAGGTTCGCGGAAAAGATATTTGCATAGAAACTTATACCGAATCTCTTTCACACCTTCAAATACCAAAAATCACTTTACCAAAATATACCGGCTGGGGCGATATTTTGAAATGGAATTTGCGCGAAAATGTGCCTGGTGAATTTCCGTTTGCTGCCGGCGTATTTCCTTTTAAGCGCGAAGGCGAAGACCCTACCCGGATGTTTGCCGGCGAAGGTGGCCCCGAAAGAACCAATAAGCGTTTTCATTATGTATCGTTTGGTATGCCGGCACGAAGGCTCTCAACGGCTTTCGACTCGGTAACGCTTTATGGCCGCGATCCCGACCGCCGTCCCGACATTTATGGAAAAGTTGGCAACTCAGGTGTTTCTATTTGCTGCTTAGACGATGCCAAGAAACTCTACTCTGGTTTCAATCTTGCCGATTCAAAGACTTCTGTTTCGATGACCATAAACGGGCCGGCTCCAACAATGGTAGGGTTTTTTATGAATGCCGCAATCGATCAGCAATGCGAAATTTATATTAAAGAAAATGGCTTGCAGAAAGATGTAGAAAAGAAAATTGCTAAGTTTTATAATGATCGCGGAACAAAACGCCCTGCTTATCAGGGTGTAATTCCCAATGGAAATGATGGGCTCGGATTGATGTTGTTGGGTGTAACCGGCGACAAGGTATTGCCGAAAGAAGTTTACGAAAAAATTAAGACCGAAACTATTTCACGGGTTCGCGGAACTATTCAGGCCGACATACTCAAAGAAGATCAGGCTCAAAATACTTGCATTTTTTCTACTGACTTTTCACTAAAAATGATGGGTGATGTACAGGAATATTTCATCAACAACAACATCAGAAATTTCTATTCCGTGTCCATTTCAGGATATCATATTGCCGAAGCAGGAGCCAACCCCATTTCGCAACTGGCATTTACACTTGCCAACGGTTTTACTTATGTGGAGTATTATGCCAGCCGTGGAATGGACATCAGCAAATTTGCACCAAATCTATCCTTCTTCTTTTCCAATGGCATCGATCCTGAGTATTCAGTTTTGGGGCGGGTAGCAAGGCTTATCTGGAGTAAAGCTATGAAATTAAAATATGATGCTGATGATCGTTCACAAAAATTGAAATATCATATCCAAACATCTGGCCGTTCGTTGCATGCACAGGAAATCGACTTCAATGATATTCGTACAACTTTGCAGGCACTTTATGCCATTTACGATAATTGCAATTCGTTGCACACAAATGCATACGACGAAGCCATTACTACGCCAACTGAGGAATCGGTACGCCGGGCTATTGCCATACAGATGATTATTAACCATGAGTTGGGATTAGCCAAAAATCAGAACCCTTTGCAGGGATCTTTTATCATTGAAGAATTAACCGACCTTGTTGAGGAAGCTGTGCTATGTGAGTTCGATCGCATTACTGAGCGCGGTGGTGTGTTGGGTGCCATGGAAACAATGTACCAGCGTAGCAAAATCCAGGAGGAATCGTTGTATTACGAATCGATGAAGCACAGCGGAAAACTCCCGATTATGGGTGTAAATACTTTTCTGTCTTCCAAAGGATCGCCAACAGTTTTGCCCGGCGAAGTAATTAGAGCTACGCCAACGGAAAAGGAATACCAGATTTTGATGCTTGACGAATTGCATAAAACTTACGAACATGAAGCTGCCCATAGCCTTGAACAATTAAAAGCAAGTGCAATTCACAATCTGAATATTTTTGAAAGTCTTATGGAAGTTGCCAAATATGCTTCGTTGGGGCAGGTTACCGATACACTCTTTGAAGTAGGCGGCCAGTACCGCAGGAATATGTAGTGTGCGCCGGAAAACGCCGATATCTTTGTTAGACTTGTGTCGAAAACAGTTATTTACAAAAGTAAACTCCTTGATTTTCCATACAGCGTCCGCCTCGATCTCAGCGATTTCTGACACCCACTTCCTGATAAATGGAGTTTTCGTGCTGACACTATGTAGCAGAATTATTTCTATTAATCGTTGATGATTTTGGATTCGCATGATGGCAATTGCGCCACATTATCCGGTTTTAATACTATTGTTTATATAAGTAAACATTGATTTTTGCAAGTTTGGGTTACCGTGTTAAAATTGGTTAATTGTTTTCTTTTCGGGCTTTTTTTATTAATTTTATATAATAAATTTTATTAAAAATAAAACTTAAACTTAAACTTAAAAGCAATGAAAAAAACAACAATTTATTTGACTATGGCTCTTGTTTTAGCAGGAGTTTTTTTGTTTTCTTGTAGCAAGACCTTTGAAAATGAAAACAAAACCAAAGATTTGAATGAATCTACTTTTAAGGAATACCCAAGCCCCCCATCTCCGGTTACAATTACGTGTTCCGGTACTTGCTCCGATGGCAATAGATGCACCTTTCGTGTAGTTGGTGGCAATCAATATGGAGAGTGTGATTGTGAAGGATGCACACTAATTGTGCATCATGATGGTGGCAAAATGAACACAGAAGAACAAAGTGAAGTTTTAAAAAAAATGTTTAATCAGGAGATGTTTATACCACAACTACAAGAATTTGTTGTTACAAAATTTAAAACAAACGAATTTGGTATTTTATCAATTGAATATGCAGTATATGATAAAAGTTACTATATTTTATATGATATTATAACTGAAACAGGGCTTCGGGAGTCAGTGATGTATGTTTCTGTTGTTCCAATTGATAGTAAGGAACCATCTGTTAAATATGAAATTGATTGTTCTGGTTCTTGTGATGAGCCGGGTGAATCATGTAGAGAAAGGTATGTTTTTAATCCACCATCGGCTGAATGTACCTGCGAAAGCGATAATTGTACAATGACCATAAACGAGTTATAATAATAATTTATTTCTTTTTTATTCCGCTCTTCATATTTTATGAATAGCGGTTTTTTTTTGATTCATGTTTTTGTTGCACTCAATAATGCATTCATTTCAAAACTTTCCGATTGCATTTATGTTTTTTTTCTGATGATTTTGAAAAAATCATCAATATTTGATTAAAAATACAAATAAACTAATTTTTAATTTGGACTTCATAAATAGCACAAATTCAACGAGTTGAAAATTTGAAATTACATATTATACTTGCAATTATTCCTATATGTCATTATGCTATAATATGTTATGCAACATTTTACATTATTAATTATCATGCTGTCTTGTGTTTTTCCAAATCCTTATGGCCGAAAATTTATTTTTTATGCAATATCGCATTAGGTAAGACGAGACATGTGGCAAGTAATG
>JAOZRY010000412.1 GCA_029939965.1 Bacteroidales bacterium
TAAAGCAATATGTTGGTTTTTCAGCAGCCCCTAAAAAATTAAAACATAATCCCATAATCCCATTGTACCATTACACCATTCCCACATTGTAACATTCCCCCATTACACCATTACATTAAAAGATTCAGCAAAAAGCATACTTTTGCCAAAAATCAGCAGCCCGTTCTGTCGCTTCGCTTAATGCGGAGAGGAAAGTCGGGACAACACAGGGCATCATACTTCCTAACGGGAAGGTCTCGTTTTTTTGCGGGAACAGATAGTGCCACAGAAAATAACCGCCTGCTTTCGGGTGGGTAAGGGTGAAAATGTGAGGTAAGAGCTCACGCGGCATGGTGGCGACATTATGCCGGGGTAAACCTTATGAGTTGAAAGGCCATGTACATCACGGTTCCCCGCTGTAGCTGGGAGACGGTGGCTCGCCGAAAATTCTTCCCGGAGTTCAATGCAATCTGAATAGCCGGGATCCGGAGAATACCGTGAGGGGTAGGCCGTTAGAGCTGCATCGTGAGGTGTAGCCTGGATAAATGACAGAAGGTTCGCCGAAAGGTGGATTACAGAATCCCGCTTACAGGGCTGCTGTTTTTTTTTTGATAAATATTTTAATAATGACAGAGAAAAATTTCTTTTCTGACGAACAGCTTAATCTTGCAAGATTTGCCAAGGCACTGGCGCATCCTGTCCGTGTTTATGTTTTGCAATTGCTTGCCAGGCAGTCATGCTGCTACAGTGGCGATCTTTCCGAGGAATTGCCCATCGCCAAATCTACCCTGTCGCAACATTTAAAAGAATTAAAGAATGCCGGCTTGATACAGGGCCAAATCGAACCACCAAAAATAAAATACTGCCTGGATCGGAAAAATTGGGAAAAGGCAAAAAAAAGTATGGCGAATTTATTTTCAAGGTAGTTTGGGTTATTCGTTATTCAGTTATTCAACATTCCTCTTTCTCCCCTTCAATATTCAGAATTTAACACCCTGAAGTATTTTTGGCAAAAAAATTACGATAAACATCAGAAAACAATTGTTGAGGATTAATAAAAACCAACTCTACCCGGCCACACTAATTTTCTGTAACATATCTTCATTTATAATTTCAATTGTGTGGCCATTAATTTTTATAATCTTATCTCTTCTAAACTCCGACATTATTCTTATCACGTTTTCTGTTCGCATGTCGATGAGTTCTGCAATTTCGCGCCGCGATACCGGCAGGTCAAATTCACGGCTTTTGTATATGTTATTAGCAAAATCAAGAAGAATGTGGGCGATTCTTCCGCGTAGATTTTTGCTGCTTAAAGCAAATTTTGTCTCAAGAATATCATCTGTTATTTTACTCATTCGAGAAATAATATCCAATGCAAACTTACCATTGCGGTTTATTTCGTTAATGATGCACACCTTACTAATAAAACATACAGCCGAATCTTCGATTGCCGTAATTGAGTAAAAATATTTTGTTTTTGAAAAAACCGAAAGTAACCCCACAAAATCGAAAGGCCTGGCAATACTAACAATCTGACTTTGTTTTCCGGGAACATCCTTATGAAGTTTTATCAAACCCCGGTTTACATAAATAATCGAATTGATGTTGTCGCCTTCCTGGCAAATAATCTCACCCTTACCAAAATCAAACTGATCCTTGCAACTGTTCATCCTACCCAACTCATCAGGTTTTAGCGAATCGAACAATAGCCCCTTGAAGGAGCATATCTCACAATTCGGCGATTTAATTTTTTCGCTCATTATCCTATGGTTTTGTCCCTGTGTAAAGTAACAGATAAATTTTATGATAGATGTCATAAAGTGATAATTATCATATATAGATGTATGAATTTATTGTTGTCCCGAAGTACTTTTGCTGAAAGTAAAAACTAAAAAAATATCTAACAATGAAGAAAATTGTAATTCTTGGTGGAGGAACAGCAGGAACAATTATGGTAAACAAACTGCGTAAGGCACTCGACCGCGATGAATGGGATATTACCATTGTTGATAAACATCGTACACACTATTACCAACCCGGATTTTTGTTTATTCCTTTCGATATTTATTCGCGCCAGGATGTTATCAAGCCCAAAGGCGATTTCTTTCCTGCCGGAGCAAAAGTGATTTATGACGAGATCGACAGCATCGATGCTGATAAAAACAAGGTGTTGTTGAATAGTGGAAAAGTGCTGAATTACGATTTTTTGATAATTGCTACCGGAACGCAAACCAGCCCTGAAGAAACTCCGGGTTTGAAAGAAGAACTGTGGTACAATAAAATTTTCGATTTTTATACCATCGAAGGTGCTGTGGCTCTTCAGCGATTTTTAAAGAAGTGGGAGGGAGGTCGTTTGGTTATGAATATTGCCGAATTGCCTTATAAATGTCCGGTGGCACCACTGGAGTTTATTTTTCTTGCCGATGCCTATTTTACCAAAAAAGGTATGCGCGACAAGGTTGAGCTTATTTATGTAACTCCGCTTTCGGGAGCATTCACAAAACCCGTTGCCACTAAAATGCTGAGCGAACTCCTTGAGGAGAAAAACATAAAAATAGTTCCTGATTTTTATTTGGAAAGAATCGATAATGAGAATAAGAAACTTATCTCATACGATGAACAGGAAGTCCCTTTCGACCTGTTGACCATAGTGCCCGTAAATAAAGGTGCCGATATGCTCGAAAAAAGCGGTCTGGCTGGCGACCTGAATTTTGTACTCACCGATAAGCATACACTGCGTTCGGTTAAATACGAAAATATTTTTGTGCTTGGCGATGCTGCAAACCTACCCACATCAAAAGCCGGTTCTGTTGCTCATTTTGCCTCTGAGATTCTTTTCGAAAACCTGATGTCGGCTATCGACGGTCGTCCTTTACTTGCAAGTTTCGATGGTCATGCCAATTGCTATATCGAAACAGGCAATGGAATGGGCTCTTTAATCGACTTTAATTACGACACCGAACCATTGCCCGGAACTTTTCCATTACCCGGTATTGGTCCTTTTGGGTTGCTCAAAAATACCAAGATGAACCATTATGGTAAAATCCTTTTCAGATGGATATACTGGCATATATTACTTAAAGGAAAAGAGCTGCCCGTTGAAGCACAAATGTCGATGGCAGGCAAAAAAATGTGGAAATTTTAAATCTGTTATTATGAACGAACTTAGTTTGCAACAACAGATAAACGAGATGAATCAAAAGCTTGATTTGGTGCTCGATCACATTAATCAGCAGCGGCTCAAGTCAGAAGCTATCGAAGACCTGGTATCCGATTTGTCGATTGTGGGTAAAGATGTATATACTTCAGCCGTAGCTGATTTGGAGGAGCATTCGGTAGAAATAGACCCCGAAGAGATAAAAAAAATAGGGATAAGGCTACTAAGAAATGTAAATAATTTCAGCCAGTTACTCGCCTTTTTCGAGAGTATGAGCGATTTGCTAAAAGATGTTCAACCCATCGCTAACGAACTCATACTCGATTTTACCAAAAGGATGCACGAGTTTGAGCAAAAGGGATATTTTGATTTTTTAAGTGGATCGGCGGGCATCGTTGATAATGTTATTACACACTTCTCTAAGGAGGATATTTCGCTTCTATCCGAAAATGTTGTTCCAATTCTCGAAACAATTAAAGGAATTACACAGCCTGAGGTGCTATCAGCAATGAACAATGCGGTTACAGTTTTTAAGAGTATGGATATGAATAATATTCCTGAATACAGCATTTTTAAAGCTATGAAAGAACTCAGAACTCCCGAAATGAAAAAGGGTCTTGGATTTATGATTGTATTTCTCAAAAATCTCTCCCGATCAAACATCACAAACAACAACTAATTAGTGTCCGTCCATAAAGTCGGTGTTTGGTTCAGAATGTTCGAGTTCGAG
>JAOZRY010001147.1 GCA_029939965.1 Bacteroidales bacterium
GTTAGGGGGCTGAATGATATGCCTGTCACTTCGGCGTTCGATTAATATAAAGAGGCTGTGAAATTAATGACTGATCTTTGGTCAAAAGAAAAGGAAATTGAATTTTTCAAAAATTGCAGAAAATTCGCTTCCCCGGAAAAACTGTTTTATTCAGGTGATGATTCCCGATATTATGCCTACTGGCCTAAATCTTACAAAGGCAAAAAATTCACATTACAGAGCAGAAACGCCCTGATTGGGAATTTCACTGAAAAATATTCTGTGGATTTGCTTCAAGAATTTGCTGTTTCAAAAGGGCTTTATGCCGTTCAGGGCGCTATCTGTAACGAAATCGGTCTCTCTCCGAAATCGCCTGCTGATGTTGTAATCTCCAAAAAGAAAAAACGGGAACTGAGAGCAAAGGACATAACAGCAATTTTTGAAGTAAAAATGTCAATTGTATGGAATTGGGAATTAAGAAACAAACGCTTGATTTGTTTGGGTGATTTTAAAACACATAAAGGCAATCCGGGTATGCTTCGTTCGGATTCCATGCTGAAAGCGATAGGCAAGAGCATTAATATTCGGGTTTCCAACCACAGTGCTTCGAGTATCCCGATTATCATACTTGGCAATACCCCTATCACTCAAAATCACATTTCAAAAGTCGATCATCTTTATCGTGCCGGAATAATACAAGGCTTCTGGTCTGTGAATCCGAATCCTTTAGACAATAACGGTGATAATTTAAAACAGACGCCTCTTAACGGCTTTATCAGGATGGATTCATATGATGAGTTAAGACAAAACCTCAACAGTTTATTGTCTGAAAAAGGTAAATTCTTTTCTGGCATGAAGCCGAAAAAGGAATTGGGAAAAATCATTGAGATTGCGAGCAGAGAACCTGATTTTGAGTCAAAAGCGGAAAAATTTTTATCACTTATAAGGAAATAAAATGGCTGACAGAGTATACACGCGAAAACGGTCCGGCACCGAGACAAGCTCATTTGGAACACCGGGACGTATCAACCATGATTCTGCAAAATTTTATAAGAGTAAATTGTATGAAGGCTTGCGTGATGCAAAGAATGTAAGATATGTTGAAAATAAAATTTC
>JAOZRY010001148.1:0-481 GCA_029939965.1 Bacteroidales bacterium
CTATATCAATTCTTTTCTGGTATTTGCAAATGCGCTTCATGTTATTGCGGACCTGATATCTGTTGCTTAAATTTATTGCGAAGCTCGGGTTTAATACCCCGCCGCTTGCGGCGTAGTTAAAAAAGATAATCCGAAAAATACTCCGCTTGAGCGAAGCGAAAGTCGAGCATCAGCGAGAGGGCTTGCCCCGGAGATTTTTATTTAATCGTCACTTTTTATCTTCATTGTATAAATATCGGACCAGAGATTCACTTATCTGAATATTATCGAAAATATCCTGGTGGATTTCTTTAAAAGTTCTGGTCAGATTTTGTCGTTGCCAGCCGCATAACGCAATAACATCATAGCCATAGGTGCCGTGAAGCGGAGCAATTTGTAACCATTCGGAAGACCTCTGAGGTATTTTATAAAAAGAACAACCGGGGTCAGAGCAAAACTTGCCACGATAAGAGAGGTTGATAATATCTGAAACTGTTTGTAC
>JAOZRY010001148.1:491-1095 GCA_029939965.1 Bacteroidales bacterium
ACACCAAGAAACAACGCTCGCAAACTGAAATGAAAAAAGTTTATCTTGATGTTTGCACGTTATGCAGGCCCTTCGATGACCAGAAGATGTTACGTATCAGGCTTGAGACGGATAGCTATTATTTGATTATGAACGCCATCAAAAACGTACAATATAAGATGATGATCTCATCCGTTCATTTGATTGAAATTGCAGCAATTAGTGACGTTATTGAAAGAACAGAATTGTTTGCGGTGCTTAATCATTATGGCGAAGTGATTATAACAGATATGAGTAAAGTCAGGAAAAGAGGAGAAGAGTTGCATGAGGCGGGGTTGGGTGTAGCTGATGCAGTTCATGTGGCATTTGCTGAAGCAAGCTCTGATTACTTTGTTACATGCGATGACAAACTCGCTAAAAAATGTAAAAAATTTGATGTTGAAATGAAAGTTGTAACTCCGATGGAATTTTGTGCTAAGGAGGTTTTAAGATGAAAAAAAGCGTCATGCTTGATGATTCACAGATCGTTGATAAAGTTATAAGCATTCTTATGAAAGAAATTGGTCCGGTTGAAACAGGGCATTTTTTTTCCATTCCTCAACAAAAAAGAAAAGAATCTGTTAAA
>JAOZRY010001149.1 GCA_029939965.1 Bacteroidales bacterium
CAAATTAGCGAACTTCCATTTATAAGTGGCGAAAAGTTGCAATATCGGGTATCGTACAATTGGGGTTTGGTATGGGTAGATGCCGGTAAAGTTGAATTTGAGGTTGACAGCTCAACCCTTAATGACCAACCGATATATCATTTTAAAAGTTTTGGCCGGTCGTTAACTGCCTATGATTGGATATATAAAGTCCGCGATCGTTTTGAATCTATGGCCGATGCCGAAACTTTTTCACCAATCCAATATTGGCGAAAAACCTCCGAAGGAAGTTACAAGGTTGAAAATCAGCTTTTTTTTGATATGAGCAATGATTTGATAATTTCGAAAACTAAAAACTCCAACCGGCAACTTAAGGTAGATACAATTCCATATAATTCTGAAATATTTGATTTGCAAACAGCAGTTTATTATGCCCGTTCATTAGATTATTCAACTATGAAACAGGGTGATAAAATTCCCTTAATGGTGATTATTGATGGAAAAAAATTCGACCTGTGTGGTAAATATTATGGGATTGAATTGGTAGAGAATCATGATGGCACTTTTTATCGATGTCATCGTTTTTCGACTACACTTATCGAAGGTACGATATTCAGCAAAGATGAGGAAGCTTCGATATGGTTAACGGCCGATCGGAACAAAATACCAATCCTTGTGGAGGCAAAGATACTTGTAGGATATGTGAAAGCCTATTTTGTAAAGGGTTTCAATCTGAAATTCCCAATAGAAGCTAATTCAATTTATGATTTTTGATTTATAATTTATTATTGAAACCGCAAAGCTGGAAATTGACAACAAAATATTTAAACAACATGTTGCTTAGTTTTCCAAATTAGAAGCCTATTGTTAATTGAGCTTTTGAAAAAGATTGGAAATTTGATGGGTGGAGTGTTAGACTAATAATTCGAGTTACTATATTTGTGTGGTAGTTCATACCAGGTTCTTTCATTTGTACAGTTATGGATTTCTAACCCCTCCCTCAACCTCAACCTCAACCTCAACCTCAACCTCAACCTCTCTCCCTCTCAACCTCTACCTCAACCTCTCTACCTCTCTCCTCTCTCCTCCACCCTCTACTTCAAAACCACAATCTTG
>JAOZRY010000033.1 GCA_029939965.1 Bacteroidales bacterium
GAGGTTAATAACATGACTTTTTATAGCTATGAAATTATTAACCGATCAACCTTTAAACTTACACAAACCTATTTTAGCCAGTGGGTTGATACTGATCTTGGTTATGCTCAGGATGATTATGTTGGTTGTGATGTTGCAAGAGGATTAGGTTATTGTTATAATGGTGTTGCAATTGATGGTAGTGGTGAGGTAGAAGCTTATGGTGCTCAACCTCCTGCCATTGGTGTTGACTTTTTTCAGGGACCTTATATGGACCCTGATGGAATTGACAATCCAAAATACCAATATGTTGTTAATGCTGCCGGGGATACCATCGACATAATTCAGCTTTGCGATGTAAGTATTAATGGTGTTAACTTTGGTGATGGTATAGTTGATAACGAGCGTTATGGTATGAGAAGATATGTGTATCATAATAATACATCAGCCAACCCAAATACAACTGACCCACAAACTGCCCCTGAATATTATAATTACTTAAAAGGTATCTGGAAAGATAATACCAAAATGCTTTATGGTGGTACTGCCCACACCAATGATCCTAAGGCGGTTGGTCCTAATTGTGATTTTATGTTCCCCGGCGAAACAGATCCGTGTAATTGGGGAACTGGTGGTGAATTACCTAATGATGGCTTTAACCAAAATGGTAAGTATTGGACTGAGGAAACTGAACAGAATCAACCTGGTGACCGCCGTTTCATGCAGTCGGCCGGGCCTTTTGATTTGTTAGCAGGTGCAGTAAATTATATTACAGTTGGTATCCCATGGGCTCGAGCTACTTCAGGTGGAGCATGGGCATCTGTTCTTTTGCTTCGCGTTGTTGATGATAAAGCACAAGCGTTATTCGACAACTGTTTTAAAGTTCTTGATGGTCCATCAGCACCTGATCTTTCATTTTTGGAACTCGATGGGAAAATGATTGTTACTATTTCAAATCGTAAAGGATCAAATAATTATAAGGAATCATATTCAGAAGTTGATCCTAATATTCAAATACTTGAAGATACTACTCAGAACCTTACACCGGAAGAGCAACAAAAATTAGAAGATTCGTTGAAGACCTATATATTTGAAGGCTATCAGATTTATCAGTTAAGAAGAGCCGATGTTAGTGTCGAAAGCCTTAAGGATCCTGATCTTGCCAGATTAATAGCTCAATTTGATGTTAAGAATGGAATCTCTAAATTAATCAACTATTATTTTGACAGATCTATAGGAGCCAATGTTCCAGTAGTTGAGGTAGAAGGTGGCGATGAGGGAGTAAGTCATACATTTGAACTTACCGAAGATGCTTTTGCTGAAAAAGACCCTAAGCTGGTAAACCATAAGCAGTATTATTATATGGTTATTGCCTATGCATTTAATGAGTACTCTCCATACTCTCAGGAGCCCGCCGTTGAAAATGGCTTATATGGACAAAAAACGCCATATCTTGCAGGTCGTAAAAATATTAAAGCATATACTGCAATTCCGCACAAAACTGTTAATGGAACTACATTAAATTCCAGTTACGGTGATGGATTTCCTATTAAACGAGTTCAAGGTCAGGGAAATAATGGAGTTGCTCTTGAAATGTCACAGGAAAGTATAGACGAATTGATGTCAAAACCTCCTCTGACGTATGTTGATTTCCCCGAACCTCCTTTGGGATTAACAAGAGTTACAACAGGTCTTGTACCTGCTGTTAATTTTGGTGATGATAATTATCCCATTGTATATAGTCCTGATTATCTTCAGAGTGCTGGTCCGATAAAGGTAAAAGTAGTAGATCCAATTAATGTTAAGGATGGAAAATTCAGACTGGAATTTATTGGTACAAAAATCCCATCTTATTATTCAAGTGATGTTAATGGTAACGATAGTCTTGTGCATGATTCAGTAGCATATTTTGATCATGGAAAATTCGTTGATGGAAAATGGGTGTTAAAAGATGTAAATGGGTCAATAATAGCAATATCAGACACTACAATAAATATCAGGAACGAACAAGTACTACCTGAGTTAGGTATTTCATTAAACGTTGAGCAAACTGCATATCCTGGAGATAGTGTTTCTGTAAATAATGGTTTAATAACCGCAACCATAAAGTATATGGATAATTCACAGTTTTGGTTATCAGGTGTTCCGGATGTTGATATTCCTGCTAGTCCTTTAAACTGGATTAGGTCAGGGGTTTATAAAGATGGTGGTAGTCCGTTTAACGATTACAAAATGGCTGACGACAATCCTTTAGATGCAGGACAGTATTATGAAAAACTTATTACACAATCGGTTGAAGTATTTTTTACTCCAATCACTGGTGGTACATGGGCACCATACCCATTGGTTGCTACCCATACAAATATGACTTATGGTCATGGTCCAGCACCAAATGATTCAAAACCGGAAACGTTGAATAACATTGCCAGTGTTAATGTTGTAATTACAAGCGATAAATCTAAATGGTCTCGCTGTCCGGTTGTAGAAATGTGTCCGGATGATGATCTGGCTCAAGGTGGTGCCCCACAATATTCAGTAAGACGATCACCTTCGGTTGATAAAAATGGTGTTTTTGCTGATGTTGGCGCGGTTAGAAGTGATGATATGGAAGATCCTGCCTATATTTCACCTGTTGGAATGGGTTGGTTTCCTGGTTATGCTTTTAATGTTGAAACCGGTGAACGCTTGAATGTTATGTTTAGTGAAAACTCATGGTTGGTTGGTGAGAATGGTAGAGATATGTTATGGAATCCAACATCAAGGGTAATTAACGAAACAAATAATGTTCCTATCTTCGGTGGTATGCATTACTTGTACATATTTGGTCATGATAGTATTGAAACCGGTCCGACTAACTTCAAAATGAAATATGAATTGCCTCCTTATGATGCAGGAGTAAGATTGTATCATATTTTGAATATTAGTAATGATTCTATCCCAACTCCTGACTTTAAATTATGGGCAGCCTACCATGGATGTATGTACACATACATTCCACTTGCTGCTGAGGATTCAATTTGGCTACCCGAAGGAAACGATGTAAGTGTTGAAATTAGAGTATCCAAACCATATCAACGTTATCTTTCTGTTGGATTAGGTGCTGATACTGTGGGTGGTTATAACGATTTCAATCCTGCATATGAGTTTGATATTACAGGGATGTCTGCAGTTCAATATTCTGCTGAAAAAAATAGTAGTGATCTTGATATGATCAATGTGGTTCCGAATCCTTATTATGCTTATGCTGATGGGCCTGGATATGAACGGAATCAGCTTGATACAAGGGTTAAAATCACCAATGTCCCCGAAAGGTGTGTAATAACGATCTATAACATTAGTGGAACCTTAATACGACAATACAATGTTGATAAAGCCGGTATTGCTAATCCTGGTTCTTCAACACGTGGTTTGGAGACTGATGCTCGTACAAGTGTCGACTGGGATTTAAAAAATTATGCGGGGATACCTATTGCTGGTGGTTTATACCTGATACATGTTAAGGAAACAGGAGGCCGAAATGGAGAAAGAGTAATTAAATGGTTTGGTGCCATGAGACCAATTGACCTTAATACATTCTAATATAGAACATTAGTAAAAAATATGAACTATTAAAATTTGAAAACATGAAAAGAATCTACATACATATAGTCACGGTTTTCATAACTATCAGTTTAACAATACCAAACCATAGTGTTTTTGCTGGTAATAAGGATCGTTCCGGGCAATCCGGAGCCTCCGAATTATTGATAAATCCATGGGCTGGTAGTTCTGGTTGGGGTGGTGCTAACGTTGCCTGTTCCCGAGGTCTTGAAGCTTTATTTACTAATGTAGCCGGTACAGCCTTAACTCCAAAAACAGAAATCATTTTTGCAAATTCAGATTATCTTAAAGGTGCTGATATTAATATTATGTCTTTTGGACTATCGCAGCGTGTAGGAGAATCCGGAGCATTTACTATTGCAATTATGTCGATGGGTTTTGGTGATATTTCTCGTACTACAATTAATAACCCTGATCCGGCTGATGCCAGTATTGGAACTTTTAGTCCGAGTTTAATAAATATTAATTTGGCTTATGCCAAAGCTTTTTCAAATAGTATTTATGGTGGTATAAATATCAAGATACTCTCAGAAACAATTGCGGACATGAGTGCTCAAGGTGTTGCTATTGATGCAGGTATTCAATATATTACCGGCGATTTGGAAAATATTAAATTTGGAATATCATTAAAGAATGTTGGCCCTACAATGAAATTTTCAGGTGATGGTTTAACATTTAGAGGGTTTTATACACAATTCTCCACTACTTCGCCAACTTTCGAGCAGCGTGTATCTGATTTTGAATTACCTGCAACACTTATGATTGGTGGATCTTATGACTTCCTTTTTGAAGAAAGTAGATTAACATTTGCCGGAACATTTATCTCAAATTCCTTCACTAAAGATCAGATAGTTATTGGAGGTGAATATTCGTTAAAATCATATCTCGTGTTAAGGGCTGGTTATACCTACGAAGAGGGAATTACTGAAAAAGCGAACAGAACTACAGTTTTTACAGGTCCAAGTGCCGGTATTTCAATTCAGATACCTCTTAACAAAGAAAAAGGATCCGTTTTTGCTGTGGATTATTCTTATAGAGATACTGATCCTTTCGATGGTGTGCATACCATTGGAGCACGTATTAGCTTGTAAAAAATAATGTGCAAATATTAAATAGTAAAAATAATATTACATTTGCCCACCAAAATTTAAAGGCTCTTTTTTCGGAAAGGGTCTTTTTCTATTGTTTAAAGTTTCAACAAATAAAGCTGTAATAATATGGCAGACATAAAATATTATAACGAAGAAGGATTTATTAAAATAAAAGACGAGCTACATAAATTAATTACTGTGGATCGCCCTAATGCCTCAAAGCAAATTGCTGAAGCTCGTGATAAAGGTGATTTATCGGAGAATGCAGAATATGATGCTGCTAAAGAAGCCCAGGGATTGCTTGAAATGAAGATATCAAAGCTTCAGGACACCATTAGAAATGCCCGGATACTTGATGAATCAAAACTTGATCTTAGTAAAGTTTTGATTTTATCCATAGTTGAAATAAAGAATCTTAAGAATAATAAAATAATGAAATACGCTATAGCTCCGGAGAGTGAAGCAGATTTAAAATTAGGTAAAATCTCTGTAAATTCGCCTATCGCTAAGGGGCTCTTAGGTAAATCTGTGGGTGATAAGGTTGAAATAAAAGTTCCTGCAGGATTGTTGGGTTTTGAAATTATTGATATAAGCAGATAATTTGCAATTTGTTATACAATTTAATAATCATTTTCCCATAAATATCTACATTATCCCGTCACATTTTTATAGCTACAAATACCTCTAAAATTTAGATTTCATAATCCAAAACATTTTGCAATGTTTTGAAATTGATTTATTAAGTTTTAGTAATTTTGTTTTTACACACAAACATAAAATAGCAGATATGAGTAGTATTTTTACTAAAATTATTATTGGAGAGATTCCTTCCTATAAAATATGTGAGAATGAAAAATTCTTTGCTTTTTTGGATATTAACCCGTTGGCAAAAGGACATACGTTAGTAATACCAAAGGTTGAAGTGGATTATATTTTTGATTTGGACGACAATCTATTGAGAGAAATGATGGTGTTTGCTAAAAATGTTGCACTTGCAATTAAAAAAGTTGTTGAATGTAAACGTATTGGTATTGCAGTTCTTGGATTAGAAGTTCCACATGCCCATATTCATCTTGTTCCAATCAACGGATTATATGATATAGAATTTAGCAGACCCAAATTGAAACTTACAGAAGTTGAGTTTAGAAAAATTGCAATGGAAATAATATCACATCTTTAAACTTTAATTCAATAGCCTTATAGTTGATGAGAAAAAGGTACGATTTTTTAGTTATTGGAACGGGTATCGCAGGTTTAAGTTATGCATTAAAAGTTGCAAGGCATGGAAGTGTATGCGTTGTTACGAAAACCGAAGTTGGTGAAACAGCAACAAGATATGCTCAGGGTGGTATTGCTGCTGTAATGTACACCCCCGATACTTACGAAAAACATATAAAAGATACCTTAATTGCCGGTGATGATTTGAACGATGAAAATATTGTAAGAATTACAATCACTGAATCTACAGAAAGAATAAAAGAACTTATTGGCTGGGGGGCTCGTTTTGATAAGAATAAATCTGGGAGATATGACCTTGGAAGGGAAGGTGGACATTCTGAATACCGGGTTTTGCACCACAAAGATAATACCGGACAAGAGCTCCAGAATATATTACTTCAGCAGGCCAAAACTGTTTCCAATATCGAGATACTTGATAATCATTTCATAATCGATATCATCACGCAGCACCATCTTGAAGAAGACGTGGATCGCCAAAGAAATGATATTGAATGCTATGGTGCATATGTGTTGGATGTAAGTACAAATAAAATTAATACTATTCTGGCAAAATCCACAATGATTGCGTCAGGTGGTGCAGGGAATGTTTATGCAACAACCACAAATCCTCAACTTGCAACAGGTGATGGAATAGCGATGGTATATCGTGCCAAGGGGGTTATCGAAAAAATGGAGTTTATCCAGTTTCACCCAACCGCACTTTATAACCCCAAGGAAATGCCATCATTTTTAATTACAGAAGCCTTGCGTGGATTTGGTGGTGTTTTGAGAAACTCTAATAAAGTGGAGTTCATGAGCAAATATGATAAACGTGGATCATTAGCCCCACGGGATATTGTTGCAAGGGCAATCGACAACGAACTGAAAATATCAGGAGCTGATTTTGTGTATCTTGATTGCTTGCATATCGATAAAAATGATCTAATAAACAGTTTCCCAACTATTTATGCAAAATGCTTAAGTGTAGGGATAGATATTACAAGGGATATGATTCCGGTAGTTCCTGCTGCACATTATACATGTGGAGGGATAAAGGTTGATGAGAATGGGTATAGTTCCATAAAACGATTGTATGCCGGTGGCGAATGTGCTTCAACAGGCCTGCATGGTGCTAATAGGCTTGCATCAAACTCCCTGCTCGAATCTGTCGTGTTTTCTCATCGTTCAAGTTTGCATGCAGTTGAATTAGTACAGGAAGTGGTATTTAGAGATGATATTCCGGATTGGAATGCTGAGGGTACAGAAATGAACGAAGAGATGATTCTCGTAACGCAAAGTTTAAAAGATTTGCAAGCTATTATGAGTAGTTATGTTGGTATTGTAAGATCTAATCTCAGGTTGAAAAGAGCCCTCGACAGGCTCGAAATTATTTACTGCGAAACAGAAGAGTTGTATGATAAATCAATACTTACCGTTAAAATCTGTGAACTCCGAAATCTTATCAATGTAGCATACCTGATTATTAAAATGGCAATACAGCGAAAAGAGAGCAGGGGTTTACACTATTCATTGGACTATCCTAAAAAAAAGGGACTGTTTGGAGGGACTGATTCCTAATATTAATGGAATGAATAAAGAGGGGTTTCTAAATATTATTAATAGCATTGGGTCAAGTATCCTTATCGAAAATAGGGGACTTGATCATATTGTAAAAAGATACCCCTATTGCCAGAGTGCTCAGATGCTTTATTTTTTATCGCTTTATCAGAATAATGATATCCAATATCATAGCAGGCTAAAAATTGTGGCGGCTTATGCCGGAAGTCGGGAGGTTTTAAAAGAGTTGGTTGAAAAATATAATCTTCTTGCTCATGAACAGAGAAGCAATCAAGCTGAGGGAAACCATAAAGCGGATATTGAGGAAAGAATCACTGAAATTAAAACCGATCCTCATGATGTTGAAAATGATAAAGATGATGTAGCTTTAGAAGATTCACCTGAAACTCATCAGGTAAAATCATATGCAAAGTCAAAGGATGAAATTATTGATCAGTTCATTAAAAATTCTCCTCGAATTTCCAGATTAAGATCAGATTTTTATAACCCCGGCGATTATGTCAAAAGTAGTCAATTGGATAAAAACGACATTGTTAGCGAAACTTTGGCAAAAATTCATATTGATCAGGGTAACTATGAAAAAGCAATTATTATTTATGAGAAATTAATTTTGAAAGTTCCGAAAAAAAGTACTTACTTTGCACGCCAAATTGAGAAAATAAAAAAGAATAAAATCTAAAACACTTGTTATCATGGGACTTTACATACTTATAACCGTATTAGTTTTAATAGTTGCTATACTTATTGTACTGGTTGTTCTTGTACAAAATTCTAAAGGTGGTGGATTGGCCTCCAATTTTGCCGGATCAAATCAATACATGGGTGTAAGAAAAACATCTGATTTCCTTGAGAAATTTACCTGGGGTTTGGCTATTGCAATGATTTCGCTGGTTCTGATTTCTGCGAAAGTAATACCGAAGTATCAAACATCGGAAATAATCGACAGCGAAATCAGAAGAACAATTGATGAAATTCCAATCCCAACTACTCCATTCGATCCAAATATGGGTGGTGGCGAATCCAAACAGGAAGGCAACAATACTGAAGGAGGAGCTGAGTAGTTCGGTTTTAAAATAGGAAAAATTAAAAAATGTCAGATTGTCATTAACAATCTGACATTTTTTTTTGCCCCTGTTTTTTCTGCTAAAATCATCATTATTACTGGCTATCATGTCATTGGCTATGCAAAGTATGTCAGTTTTACTGACAAGATATTACACAATAATGGCATTTTTATCCCTAACACAGCTTTGGCACAAAATCTGATTTGCGGCGGCATATCTAAAAATATTTATATTCGAAATAGTAGTTTTAATTTAAAGTAAATATCAAAATGAAGAAAGTAAACATTAAACCATTAGCAGACAGAGTTGTAATTGAACCCTCATCTGCAGAAGCAAAAACAGCAGGTGGCATAATTATTCCAGACACAGCAAAAGAAAAACCACAACGTGGTATTGTTGTAGCTGTTGGCCCTGGCAAAAAGGATGAACCGGTATCCGTAAAAGAGGGTGATGTAGTACTTTACGGCAAGTATGCCGGTACTGAAATTACAATCGACAACAACGATTTCCTTATTATGCGCGAATCTGACATTGTTGCGATTATTTAATTTGAAATATTTAATTATTAATAAAAATAAAAACAAAGAAAAATGGCAAAAGATATAATTTTTGATTTACAAGCTCGAGACGGACTAAAGAAAGGTGTTGATGCACTTTCAAATGCAGTTAAAGTAACTTTAGGTCCTAAAGGAAGAAATGTAGTTATCGATAAATCATTTGGTTCGCCAAGTATTACAAAAGATGGTGTTACTGTTGCAAAAGAAATCGAACTCGAAAATCCAGTTGAAAATATTGGTGCTCAAATGGTTAAAGATGTTGCCTCTAAAACTAACGACATTGCCGGTGACGGTACAACCACAGCTACAGTATTGGCTCAATCGATACTTACAACAGGATTGAAAAACGTTACTGCCGGTGCAAACCCGATGGATCTTAAAAGGGGTATCGACAAAGCTGTAAGAGCTATTGTTGATAGTTTAAATGTACAATCGCAGGAGATTGGCGACAACTCTGAAAAAATTGAGCAAGTTGCTTCCGTTTCTGCAAACAATGATAGCCCTATAGGTAAACTCATTGCAGAAGCCATGGGTAGAGTAAAAAAAGAAGGTGTTATTACAGTTGAAGAAGCCAAAGGAATTGATACTTATGTTGACGTAGTTGAAGGAATGCAATTCGACAGAGGTTATATTTCCCCCTACTTTGCAACCGATACCGAAAAAATGGAAGCTGTGTATGAAAATCCTTATCTCCTTATCTACGACAAAAAGATTTCGGTGATGAAAGATCTACTTCCAATTCTTGAAAAAGTTGCACAATCGGGTCGTCCGATGTTGATTATTGCTGAAGACGTTGAAACTGAAGCGTTGGCAACACTTGTTGTGAATAAACTTCGTGGCGGACTTAAAGTTGCTGCCGTTAAAGCTCCGGGCTTTGGCGACCGCAGAAAAGAAATGCTTGAGGATATCGCTATTTTGACCGGTGGTACAGTTATATCAGAAGAAAAAGGTTACAAGCTCGAAGATGCTACATTGGAATATCTTGGTGATGCTGAAAAAATTACTGTTGATAAAGAGAATACTACCATAGTAAGTGGTAAAGGAAGTAAAGAAAATATTGAAGGTCGTGTATCTCAAATTAAGAAGCAGATCGAAACTACTACTTCAGATTACGACAAGGAAAAATTACAGGAAAGACTTGCTAAATTGGCAGGTGGTGTAGCTGTAATTTATGTTGGTGCTGCCAGCGAAGTTGAAATGAAGGCTAAGAAAGATTTTTTTGAGGATGCACTTAATGCAACCCGTGCTGCAATCGAAGAAGGTATTATTCCCGGAGGCGGTGTAGCATATATTCGCGCAATAGATTCTCTCGACAATGTGCAGTTTGAAAACGATGATGAAGAAACAGGTGGTGCTATTATGCGAAGAGCACTCGAAGAACCACTTCGTCAGATTGTTGAAAATGCCGGTATGGAAGGCTCCGTAGTTGTAAACAAAGTAAAAGAAGGAAAAGGTGATTACGGTTTCAATGCAAGAACAGAGATTTATGAAAATCTTTACAATGCGGGTGTAATTGATCCTGCAAAAGTTGCTCGCGTAGCTCTCGAAAATGCTGCTTCAATAGCCGGCATGCTCCTAACTACCGAATGTGTACTGGCCGAAATTAAAGAAGAAGGTGGTGCTGCTCCTGCAATGCCAGGCGGAATGCCTCCCGGCGGTGGAATGGGTGGAATGTACTAAAATTCATTTCTAACAACTATATAGAATTGATTATCTAAAAAAAGACCCTTCAAATTTGAAGGGTCTTTTTTTTATGCTAATCCGTTAATTAGTGTCCGTTAATAAAGTCGGTGTCTGATCTATAATGTTCTCTAACAAGGCTTGCGAAGTGCTGAATAACAATAAGTTTACTTTTGTAAATGTTTGTTTTCAGCACAAGCATAACGAAGTTAGGGGACATTAGAGACAAACACTAATTAATAGTCCGGTTAAAATGGCGGTAATAAAACTTACCATCGTCCCTATTAAAATGTATTCAGCATCCTTGCGGTGTGCTGCATTCTTGATTTCTCCAAACCGCAGTATCGATTTTGCTGCAATTAAAAACCCGATTCCCGAAAATTGATTAATCAATACAAAGGTTAAAATCAATATCCGTTCAAAAATCCCGATCCATTTTCCGGCATCATTCAACCCTGTATTTGAAATTTGATTCTGCCAGTTTTCGGTAATTTTTGCAATAAGAAATCCGGATGGCCATATTACGAAAAAATAACCGGTAATTATTGCCATTATTTTTTGGTTTGTAAAAAGCTCTTGCAAAAAATATGGTATGTTAATTTCGATTTTTAAATATAGCAACCAGGCAATGAAAATTATTACAATATGAATAATTTGATCAAGAATGAAATTTCTCAGACTATTGCCACTGTACGATTTCCAAAGATCAGTTATGTAATGAGTGATGACAATAAAAACCGGAATCCAAATATTTTGATAATTACCTGAAAATGCCCATGTAAGCATTCCCACAATAGCTACATGCAGATAAAGCGATTTTGCCCGCCATTTTTTCTCAACCCTCTCTTCAATCCAGTTTTTCTTTTGAAACAAGAAATCAGCAAGAAGGTGAGCCAGTATGAGCCTGATAATTAACGATACATCAGCATTTATGATCTGATCCATGATTTTAGCTTTCTATTGTTTTTAACCTAATTATAACCCTGTAGGGTTATAATCGCCAATTATAACCCCACAGGGTTATAATCAGCCATTATAACCCTGTGGGGTTATATTCATGTATTTGAAATATGTTCTTGTGATGGAGCAAGGAGGTTATTAAACCGCTTGAGCATCAATTGAAAAGCGTAAAAATTTGAAGAATCAACACGTTTTTTTACTGCCGGTTGAGAAATGGTAAACATCTCAGCCATCTCTTCCTGCGTTTTCCCTTTCAAAGTTTCAATAATTGCATCGGCTTGTTCGGCTGTCCAACGCGAAATAATGGTATCCAACATGGCACACTCCACATTCAATTCATCATTCATTGCTTTATTCGGGGTGTTGATTATTATCATACGCGAATGTTTCGACATGGTATCCAATGCCGGTCCCGAATTGCGATATGCTTCACCATCACCTTCACCACTATTTTTTACAGGTAAAAAATCAATAGTTCCAATGCCAATTGCAAGGCGGGCATCGATAGAATCTTTGAGCGTAGTTTTGAAACTGCTACGGATAGAAGCCCGGATTAAAACTACTGCTTTCAATGATAGTTCTGGTTTTCGAATAACTCCCTGAAAGCTGTCGCCACGGAATATTTCGAAAGGAAAAGCCATAATATCCGTTCCAAGCACATCCTCAACAGTCGAAAATGCTTTTTTTAATACAACCAACAACTTCTCACGTTCTTCCCCTGCGAAGCGCGATGATTTGGCAACATCACCGGTAATCACAGCATATAGTTTTTGTTTCATCGATCAGGCTTTTAGTTTACGATATTTAATACGTTTTGGGCCTTCATCGCCAAGACGTTTCTTTTTATTTGCTTCATATTCCGAATAGCTGCCTTCAAAAAAATACACCTGCGAATTTCCTTCAAATGCAAGTATGTGGGTGGCTATCCTATCCAAAAACCATCGGTCGTGCGAAATGATTACAGCACATCCGGCAAAGTTTTCGAGGCCTTCTTCCAGTGCTCGCAGGGTGTTTATGTCGATGTCGTTGGTAGGCTCATCGAGCAAAAGAACATTGGCTTCCTGCCTGAGAGTTAAGGCGAGGTGTAAGCGATTTCTTTCACCCCCCGAAAGAACGCCTGTCTTTTTTTGCTGATCGGCTCCATTAAAATTAAATCTGGCAACATAAGCTCTTGAGTTCATTTCACGGTTGCCAAGCTGAATAGTGTCATGTCCGCCCGAAATCACTTCCCAAACAGATTTTTCCGGGTCTATCCCGGCATGAGCCTGATCAACGTATCCGGGTTTTACAGTTTCACCGGTAATAAATTCGCCAACGTCAGGGTTTTCCTGATCCATGATTAATCTGAACAATGTTGTTTTTCCTGCACCATTTGGCCCTATTATACCCACAATTCCTGCCGGTGGTAGTGCAAAATTCAAATCATCAAACAAAAGTTTATTACCAAATGCTTTACTAACATTTATAGCTTCTATTACTTTATTGCCCAATCGTGGGCCATTGGGAATAAAGATTTCCAGTTTTTCTTCCTTTTGTTTTACATCTTCATTCATCATTTTATCATACGCCGAAAGTCGGGCTTTCGATTTTGCATGACGCGCTTTGGGAGCCATTCGTACCCATTCCAATTCCCTTTCAAGGGTCTTGTGGCGTTTGCTTTGCGATTTTTCCTCCATTTCGAGGCGTTTGGTTTTCTGCTCCAGCCACGATGAGTAATTGCCTTTCCAGGGGATGCCTTCGCCACGATCGAGTTCCAGAATCCATCCGGCCACATTATCAAGAAAATAGCGGTCGTGTGTTACGGCTATTACGGTACCATTGTATTGTTGTAAATGATGCTCAAGCCATTCTACAGATTCAGCATCCAAATGGTTGGTGGGTTCATCCAACAGGAGAATTTCAGGCTCCTTTAATAATAAACGGCACAGTGCAACACGGCGGCGTTCGCCACCCGAAAGGTTTTTTATTGGTGTATCACTCTCAGGGCAACGTAGTGCATCCATTGCTCGCTCAAGCTTCGAGTCGAGTTCCCATGCGCCTTTCTGATCAATTAGCTCAGTAAGTTTGCCTTGTTTATCGATGAGTGTGTTCATTTCATCATCGGTCATGGGTTCGGCAAATTTGAGATTGATCTCCTCGTATTCTTTTAAAAGGTCAACAATATCCTGTACACCTTCTTCAACAATCTCTTTTACAGTTTTTGTGTTATCGAGTTGTGGCTCTTGTTCCAGATAACCAACTTCGTAGCCTGGCGAAAAAGCAACCTCACCGAGGTATGATTGTTCCAGGCCGGAAATGATTTTTAGCAGAGTAGATTTCCCGGATCCGTTTAAACCTATGATCCCGATTTTGGCTCCATAAAAAAAAGAGAGGTAAATATTTTTTAAAACCTGTTTGTTGGGTGGATAGATTTTGCCAACACCCATCATCGAAAAAATTATCTTTTTATCGTCTGACATTTTTGGAATATTTTAGTTAGTTTTTTTATTACAAATGCAAAGTTATGATTTTCATTATTTTTTGGCTCTATTTTGTTTTATGCTAAGGGTTGTTTAGAAATAAATCCGGAAATTTGGGAACAATATTTTGCATACAGCCGAGGCGAAAAACG
>JAOZRY010001150.1 GCA_029939965.1 Bacteroidales bacterium
GCTGAGATCGAGGCGGACGAAGTGTTGAAAATCAAGGAGTTTACTTTTGTAAATGCGATGTATTGAGCTTGCCGAAATAACCGTTTTCAACACAAGCCCAACAACGATACCGGCGTTTTCTGGCGCACACGATGTGTTATCAAGCCATCATTAAACCAGATGTTTTATTGCCACTGATTTCTCAGGTTTTCACAGAATAAACCTGTTCTAAACTGTGCAATGTATTTTTAAAAAGGTGATGGTATTTCCAAATCTTTACAAATTTTTCGGCAGATATTATTTCGTATTTCTTTATGCCTTGGAACAGATGAAACTTTATTACTGACAGAATTGATAAAAATTGAATGATTGCCACCTTCCCTTATCAATATGCAACTATATTTTGCAAGATGTTTTGTGAAATGAAGTCTTTTCATACTCCCAAAGATATTTCCTCTGTAATTATTTTTCGTTTCGATAATTTTAGTGAGGAAGTTAACATTTCATTCTTTACCATCTCACGCCTTACCTCCATCACCATTGTAAGTGCTTCAAGTAAATTGCTTTTGGCCTCTTCAAGTGTATCGCCCTGTGTATTCACGCCAGGCATTTCTTCAATATAAGCAATATAACCTTCGTCTTCTTCCTGCGAAAATACGGCTGTTAATTTCATCTTTGTTTTCATTGTACAATTATTTATTGCGAAATTAAGAAAAAAATACAAATCCGTAATTATCTGTGGCAACTATATAAAATGTAATTGTCAAGAATTCGTTTTTGCAAAAATATCATTTTTTGTGCGTATGGCAAAATGTAGCTCTTTTGGTTTTTTTCTGTGTATTGGTGAAAACTTGCCGCTACCATTAATGTTTTTTCAGCGGCGGAATGTACTGAAAAAAGAGAGATTCCGCCACTAATGAAATTATTAATTAGTGTCCATCCATAAAGTCGGTGTTTGGTTCAGAATGTTCGAGTTCGAGGCTTGTGAAGTCTTTAAAACCAGGAGTTTACTTTTGTAAATGACTGGGTTTAAAGACGAGCATAACGAAGAAATCGGACATTCTGTCGCGCCGTGCGAAGTCCATTGAGGTGGGGATTTACTATTAGGCGTACT
>JAOZRY010000413.1 GCA_029939965.1 Bacteroidales bacterium
CTCAAATCGATATAACTTTCGGTGTTGGCCAGTGCTTCGGAATAGATAGTTCTGCCATTTAAATCTACAACTTCAAGAAATGCACCTGCATTTTTCTGACCGATTGAAACAAATACATGATTTCCTGCCGGGTTGGGATATATTTTTACCTGTGGTTTTTCTCCGATAGGTTGTTCCTCAGTACCGGTTTGTAAGTCATCACAATTAACTTGCACAAACTGCAAAACACCGCTGTTATCAATAGTACCTCTCCAACAATTGCCATCAGGCGATTTCATAACAATGCCCCGGTCGATGTCTTCAATAAATATATCGCCATCTTTTATCTGAACTTTAGCAATTGGTGTGTGTGTTCCTATACCCACATTTCCCTGGTCGAAAATATATTTGTCGCCGGTAAGAAATTCGAGGCGCGATGGCGTATATTGTAACCCATAGTTTTTAGTGCCAAGATATAGTTGGGCATTTTCCAATGTATCGTATGGTTGAATAAACAGGGTTGCCGGCTCATCAATATCTGCTTTAATGTGGAGCTTGGCTTCGGGATCGGTAACATTACCAATGCCGATTTTGCCTGTAGTTCCCGAACCGGCCGAGGAGCCTACAAAAAGGGTGGGGACATTGCTTTTAAAGCCTACCATCAAGCTGTAGGTTTCATTATTTTTCAAATAATCATTTCCACTTCCGGCACCAATACCAATAATAATACTACCACTGGCAGTTGTTTTTAAATAGTTGCCTATCACATAAGATAAGCCGGCTTGTGCCAGGTTTTTATATCCCAAAGCAAAAGCAGGACTTCCACTTGCAATAGATCCGAAGCCAACTGCAAAAGAATACATGCCAGTAGCTTGTGAGTCCTTCATTAATGAAATTGAAGATAGTCCTTCGGCACGAGCATTATTTCCAAATGCAAACGAACTATATCCTTCTGAAACTGAATTGATACCTCCCGCAAATGAATAATCTCCTGTTGCTGTTGTTGACATGCCCATAACACTGGCATAATCTCCTGATGGATTGGAATTTGTATCGCATTGAATGCAATTTTGTGCTGTTGAATTTAGATGCGCTCCTAAGAATAAAATTACTATTACAAAAGTATTGAAGATGTTTTTTTTCATTGATAGTTGTTTTATAAATTTATGTTTATTATTAATTCTAATAATGAATTCCTGATTGCTACAAGAGTAAAAACCGGCTGCCACTGCTACAAATACAGCTTCAAAAACTAATGAAATTTGTTTGAAATGTTTCATAATGATTTGATTTTTAAGTTAATTAAATTTTAAAAATAAGATGTGTTCCCTTTTTATCTTAGCAGAGATGGAAGCTGAAAGTAAAAATAATCAGTATCTTGCTGTGTATCTATTATTATGCCTGTCTTAAACTCTATATTTTTTTTATTTATTTGAAATCGGCAAGGTGAAATACTTATTTTCGCCGCTAATTTTTTCACAAACCTAATAACTATTATGTTAAGATTTACAGCACTTGATTTGGTGTCTTCGCGAAAGCCCGTAAAAACAGAACTACCCCACCGGAGAATATCAGATTATTTTGGTGAGCTTACCTTTAATAACACGGCACAGCGCGAATTCCTGACCAAAGAAGCTTATGAACAGGTAATTAATGCCATTGAAAAGGGTAACAGGATTAGCCGAACAGTTGCTGATCAGATTGCTGCTTCGATGAAAGCATGGGCCATAACCAAAGGTGCTACACACTATTCACATTGGTTTCACCCGTTAACAGGCTCCACAGCCGAAAAACATGATGCTTTTATTAATCCGGTTGCCGGTGGCAGAGCTGTCGAAAACTTCCAGGGAAACGAACTTATGCAACAAGAACCCGATGCTTCCAGTTTTCCGAGTGGTGGCATTCGCAACACATTTGAAGCTAGGGGTTACACAGCCTGGGATCCTACTTCTCCGGCCTTTATCCTGGATAAAACACTTTGCATTCCAACTATTTTTGTTTCGTACACAGGCGAGGCTCTCGACTTTAAAACACCCTTACTCAAAGCTTTAAATTCGATTGATAAAGCTGCTGTGGATGTATGCAGGTATTTTAATAAAGATGTAAACAAAGTTAATGCAACCTTAGGCTGGGAGCAGGAATATTTCCTTTTGGACAAAGCATTATATTATGCCCGCCCCGATTTATTACTTACGCATAGAACAGTTTTTGGCCACGCATCGGCAAAAGATCAGCAGTTGAGCGATCATTACTTTGGCACTATCCCCGCAAGGGTAATGGAGTTTATGAAAGAATTTGAATTCGAATGTCATAAACTGGGTATCCCGGTAAAAACCCGACACAATGAAGTAGCACCCAGCCAATTTGAATGTGCCCCGGTTTTTGAAGAGGCAAATTTGGCGATAGACCATAACCAGCTTTTAATGCACGTGATGAAAAGAATTGCCGGAAAACACAACTTTTATGTGTTGCTTCACGAAAAACCTTACGCAGGAGTTAACGGTTCGGGAAAGCACAATAACTGGTCGCTTGAAACCAACACCGGAATCAATCTTCTTTCGCCCGGCAAGGATAGTTTATCCAACCTCCGTTTTCTTACTTTCCTCATCAACATCCTGAAAGCTGTTCATGAATACTCCGATCTGATAAGGTCTTCGATTGCCTCGGCAAGTAACGATCACCGGTTGGGAGCCCACGAAGCACCACCAGCCATTATTTCGGTATTTATAGGTACGGAGCTTACCAGAGCACTCAACGAACTCGAAAACCAGGGGGCAAATAAAATTGAGGATGGTAAAGGTTTAAATCTGAATATCCCGAAGATACCTGAAATCTTGCTCGATAACACCGACAGGAACAGAACTTCGCCCTTTGCCTTTACGGGTAATAAATTTGAGTTTAGAGCTGCCGGGTCATCATCAACATGCTCCAAGGCTATGACACCACTTAACCTGATAGTTGCCAATCAGCTTAAGCTGTTTAAAACCGAAGTGGATGCCCTTATCGGGGAGGATTTTAGTAAAGATGATGCCATTCTGCAGGTTTTGAGAAAATACGTAAAAGAGGCAAGAAATATACTTTTCGAAGGAAACTCCTATGGCGATGATTGGGTAGCTGTAGCCGAAAAAAGAGGCTTATCAAATATTAAATCAACTCCGCAGGCATTAATTAAAGGTATGTCGCACAAAGTTATCGATTTATACGAACGCGAAGATATCCTTACAAAGCGCGAATTACAGGCCAGGCATGAAATTAAAATAAAGAAATATACCATGCAGATTCAAATAGAATCGCGTGTAATCGGCGACCTTGCCACTAACCATATTATACCTGTTGCAATTAAATATCAAAATATCCTTATCGAAAATGTAAAAGGATTAAAAGATGTTTTAGACAATAAAACTTTTGTTAAGCTCTCGAAAAATCAACTCCAATCGATTAAAGATATTTCTGAACACATAAGCGAAATTAAGAATGGAGTGATCGAGATGATACAAGAGCGGAAATTGGCAAATAGAATTACCGATTCGAACGAGCAAGCCATTTATTACAACGAAAAAGTTTTTCCGTACTTCAACCAAATACGAAGTCATGTTGACAAGCTTGAATTTATGGTAGAAGATAGTTTATGGCCTCTGCCAAAATACCGTGAAATGCTTTTTATTTATTAAAACAGAGGAAGTGAAACACGGATTGAGCGGATGAAAAATAAAGAGAATGGAACGCGGATTGGGCGGATTGGGGCGGATGAAAATGGAAGAAAATGGAACACGGATTGAGCGGATTGAGCGGATGAAAAAAAATGGAACGTGGATTGAGCGGATTAGGCGGATGAAAATGGAAGAAAATGGAACACGGATTGAGCGGATTGAGCGGATGAA
>JAOZRY010000414.1 GCA_029939965.1 Bacteroidales bacterium
CCATTTGTACTGATCGAATAACCTTACGTTGTACGAAACCAGTTTGAGGGCTTCGTTGTAACTACCCACCGGTTTTTCTTTATTAAATGTAATGGTTTTAAAAATTAAATTGTAACCAATGGCAATGGCGAACAATGAAAAGAGGAAGTAAAACTTTAATCTAAAAATCCAGTATAGAACAAATACAAGATTGATTACTAACAGAACAGGATAAATTAGTGCTAAAAGAGCAGGAATAACACTTACTTCGGGGTTGGTATTTGGTGATAAATATGAAATTAACATTGCTGAAATAAAAACCAGATTCAGCACAAAAAGTGTTTTTGTTATCCAGCTGTTCAACTTTCCTGATGTTTGGGTCATATCCTATTTTATTATTGTTTTTTACTCGATTGAAAAAGATATTCCTTCTCACTTTTTGTAAGACTACCATAGCCCGACCTTGAGATTTTCTCCAGAATCCTGTCAGTTTTTTCCTGATCAACCACCTTTCGCGAATTGTATTCATCATCACTTAATGGCCTGCCATTATCAGCATTAAATCCAAAAGAGGTCTCTTTTTTTTGTTTGGTAAAAAACTTAAAGTATTTTTTAAAATTCATGGCATCGGTATTTAGAGTAAAATCTTTTCCTTTCTTCATCATCCTGATATATGTAAAGCCCCAAAACGCGCCCCCAAGGTGTGCGATGTGTCCACCGGAGTTTCCACCGGCAATACTTAGCAGGTCGATAAGAATTACAGCAAGAGCCACATATTTGAGCTTTACCCTGCCAAACAGAAAAAGTACTACTGAGTACTCAGGAACATAAGTTGCAATGGCAATTAATACAGCCAAAACGGAAGCTGATGAACCTAAAGCAACAGTATAACTCATAGTCGATTGAAATACAGGAAAAACATTATAGGCTGCAATAAAAAACAGAGCACCAGTTAATCCACCAATCAGGTAGGTACTGAGTAATTTTTTTTCTGTCATATATTCAGTAAAAATACGACCACCAAAATAAAGTACCATCATGTTGAACAAAATGTGCATGAAATCTTCTTGTAAAAACATGTAGGTGATGATAGTCCAGGGACGCATCAGAAGCGATTCTAAACTGGCGGGTACCGACAAATAATAGGTGATGAGTGAAATACCCGGTAAGCCTTGTGGATTATTAGATATTTGAAAAAGCCAAAAAATTAGATTAATAATGTTGATAAGAATAAAAACAACAATATTGATAATCATCAATTTATTGAGTATTGTGGAAGCTTTAAAAAAGCGTTTCAGTTCGTTCAATGGATTTTGTTGGTAATTCATCATGCTAATAAACGCCTTTATGTTTCCAATATTTAATTAGGAAAAATCCAAATATCATTCCGCCAAGGTGAGCAAAATGTGCTATATTACTACTGGTTTCTGTAAACCCTAAATATAGCTCAATCAGTCCGAAAATAATGACGAACCATTTTGCCTTTATCGGAAATAGAAAATAAATGTAGAGTAAGGTATTCGGAAACATCATTCCAAACGCCAACAATATACCGTAAACTGCACCCGAAGCCCCTATTACATTTGGCAAACTCAAATAGTATTCCTTGTATTCCGTCATAAAATTTACGGTACCTGTCAGAGCTTTGTTATTATTTGGATTCTGAACCAAATGGGCGTAATCTCTTTTAAAGTTTATAAAATCGGAATAAATGTCGCCGGAGTACTGACTTATTTTAAATTGGTGTTCGGCAATAAATTTGTTGAGTATTTCCAAATCAGGATTCGCTATGTAGGTGTTCATTTCATTAACAACTGGTTGTATTTCCGGAAAATAAACTGCATAATGAATCAAGGATGCACCAATACCTGTGATAAGGTAGTAGAGTAAAAAACGTTTCGATCCCCATGCATTTTCAAGGGCATACCCAAACATCCACAGTGCAAACATGTTGAATAAAATATGTGAAAAACTGCCATGCATAAACATGTACGTAATAAACTGGTATGGACTAAATTTGTCGGATGCAAAATATCGAAGACCAAATATTTCAGTAAGATCAATACCTGTGGTTTGCAATGCAATTGTTGCCAAATACATTATTCCATTTATTATGAGCAGGTTTTTTACAACCGGAGGCAATAAAGAAAATCCCTGTGGTCTGTATTGTTGTTGGTAACTCATGGTGTAATTTTGGGAAGTTAGCTAATGTTTTTTATTCAGTTTTATTATTATCAAAATTCATCAGTGCATCCAATGGAATAATCTTTATTACAGGATTACCATCAATGGAAACATCAGGAATCTGGCACGAAAATAAAGCTTCCAAAATACCTTTCATCTCAGGTTGTTGAAGCTTTCGTCCCCTTTTAATCGACATATTTTTTGCCAAAGAGCGCGCTAAATTATATTTTTTGTCAAGATTAAGTTCAAGCATGTTGATTTTATAATTTTCCACAATTCCTTCCAACAGCTCTGCTACATTGGTTTGTTTATGGCCTGCAGGAGTACCATTAATTACGAACTGAAACTGTTTGTCGGGATCAGGTTCCAGATCGAATCCCAGCAAGTTTAGTTCATCCTTCAATTCATTTAGTAATTCTGCCTCGGCCGGAGCTAACGAAATCTTTACCGGAAACAACATTTGCTGCGATAATGCCTGCTTTTTTTCAATTAAATCAACATATCGTTCCATAAGTATTCGTTCATGGGCAGCCTGCTGATCAATTATCATCAATCCCGATTTAACCTGGGTAAGGATATAGTTGTTGTGAAGCTGAAAAAAATTATCATCAGCAGATCCTGTATTTCCCAGATCAGCTTCAATTTGTTTGGGTTGTGGCTGATCCGCTGAATCTTCCTGTTGTTGGTTTTCTAAAATATCTTTTTCAGGGTAAAGTTTTTCCCAATTTTCCTGATTGCTTTTTTCGCGCTGTGAAATATCTATGGGCTTGCTGTCGAAAGGGTTGTAATCAGGATTAAGTTTAAGCTGAGGCGATTTGATGGGTGTATCATTCGATGGCATCTTGAAATCGAATGCCGGGTTTTTTGTAAAATCGAGACTTGGAGTTATGCTGAATTTACCCAGCGAAGCTTTAATTGCCGACCGAAGTACTGAATACATCAGCTTCTCGTCCTGAAACTTTATTTCTGTTTTGGTGGGATGAATATTAATGTCGATCTCTTCCGGATTTATTTCGATAAAAATATAATATGCAGGAAAAGATTTTTCGGGTAACAGCTCTGAAAAAGCATTGTCAACAGCATGGTTTAAGTAAGGATGTTTCATAAACCTTTTGTTCACAAAAAAAAACTGTTCGCCTCTGGTTTTTTTTGCAAATTCAGGTTTACCTACAAAACCCTGGATAGATAAATTTTCCAATTCCTGATTAACAGGAATAAGTCTTTTATTAAAATTTTGGCCAAACAGTGCCACAATTCTTTGCTTGAGTGGGGCGGGGCGAAGTTGAAAAACCGGCTTGCGGTCGTTGAACAGGCTGAAAGACAAATTTGGGTGGGCGAGTGCAATACGCTGGAACTCTTCTAAAATATGGCGAAGTTCAACGTTGTAGGATTTTAGGAATTTTCGTCGTGCAGGGACATTAAAAAACAGATTTTTCACCATGATGGTTGTACCTGTTGGGCATTGGCAAAACTCCTGACTTTTTACCTCCGATCCTTCTATAACCAAACAATTGCCAAGCTCTTCTTCCACTTTTCTGCTTTTAACATCAACCTGGGCAATGGCTGCAATTGAGGCTAATGCTTCGCCCCTAAATCCCATGGTGCGAATGGTAAATAAGTCGTTTACTGATTTTATTTTTGAAGTAGCATGACGCTCGAAGGCCATACGCGCATCGGTTTCCGACATACCACA
>JAOZRY010000415.1:0-1517 GCA_029939965.1 Bacteroidales bacterium
ATTTTATTGTAAAAGGGTGTAACCGCTCTGTTTGCTTGCAACACATTCTGGCATAAACCCCGGCATTAAATGGCCGGGCTAAGGATATTTATCCTTTAACTTTACGAGCTATGCCTCTAATCTGGCTTTTAACAGACTGAGGGTAAAATATTGTTCGATAATTTCAGGATTTATTTCTGAGCATACCTTTAGCAAGGCATAGGTAATTTATTATTTTTGCCGCAAACAATTATTGAATTTTCAAAACCAATGAAGAGTTTTTTTTTGCCAATAGCGATATTTCTGTTTTTAGGTTTGCCTGGTTTGTATGGTCAGGCCGGAAAGCCTTCCGGTAACATGGACTTTTCTTTTAAGCAGTATTTGTACAGCCCCTGGGTCGATTCGGTTTTTAACAGCCTGACGCTTAATGAACAAATTGCCCAACTGATGATGATTCGTACTTATTCCAACAAGGACGAACATTTTTATGATAGTATCGACAACCTGATTGCCAAATACAATATTGGTGGACTTTGTTTTTTTCAGGGCACGCCACAGGCACAATCTTCCCTCACAAACAGGTGGCAGCAAATAGCTAAAACGCCCCTGCTTATTGCCATCGATGCTGAGTGGGGGCTGGGTATGCGTTTGGATAATGCTTACTCTTTCCCGAAACAGATGACTCTGGGTGCCATGAAGGACGATTACCTCGTTTATCTAATGGGAAAACAAATCGGGGAGCATTGCAAAAGGGTAGGGGTACATATCAATTTTGCGCCTGTGGTCGATATCAACAGCAACCCCAATAACCCTGTTATAAACTACAGGTCGTTTGGCGAAGTGCCCGGCAATGTGGCTCAAAAGGGCGTAGCTTACATAAACGGAATGCAAGATGCCGGGGTAATAGCAACAGCAAAACACTTTCCGGGGCATGGCGATACCGACAGCGATTCGCACTACACATTACCCGTTCTTCATCACAGCAAAATCCAGATCGACAGTATTGATCTTTATCCTTTCAGAAAAGCCATCGAAGCAAATGTTGGAGGTATTATGGTAGCCCACCTGTTTATTCCTTCGTTAGATAATCGCGAAAATATTGCCACATCGTTGTCCGAAAAAACTGTTGACAGCCTGTTGAAAGGTCATCTGAGATTTAAAGGTTTATCAATAACGGATGCGCTGGATATGAAAGGTGTTACCAATTATCACAAACCCGGCGATATTGAATTGAAAGCTTTTTTGGCCGGGAACGATATTTTATTGCTTCCATTGGATATTCAGGGTGCTATTAAAAAAATTAAACAGGCCATCGATAGCGGTTTGATAAGCAAAGAATATGTTGGGTTGAGCTGTCGGAAAATATTGGCATACAAGCAACTTACAGGATTAAATGCTTTTAAACCGATTGAGCAGAAAGGATTACATCAAGAGCTTAACCAACCGGCGAATGAATTACTTACCAGGAAAATTTTTGAAAACGCCATCACAATTGTAAAAAATAAGAATGGCATTTTGCCTATAGCTAATTTAGATAC
>JAOZRY010000415.1:1617-3855 GCA_029939965.1 Bacteroidales bacterium
GCCAATTTTGAGGCCGGGTTGGGGATAACAACAAAATCCATCGGCAGGCTAAAATATTCGATACCCGAAGAGGTGGGGATTCCGAGGCACGAGCTGGATACAATTATTGCATTGGTCGAATATGGTATTGCCGTGGGGGCCTATCCCGGAGCACAGGTGCTTTTGGCCAAAGACGGGATTGTGTTTTTTAATAAATCATTTGGGTATCATACATACGCTAATAAAAGTAGAGTTAAAGGTTCGGATATTTATGATTTGGCTTCGCTTACCAAAATTTTGGCAACTACGTTGGCGGTAATGGATTTGCACGAAAACAGAATTTTTGATATCGACATGCCGCTTTCGTACTATCTGCCTTATTTAAAAAACTCTAACAAGCAAACAAAGATTATTAGAGATATCTTATCGCACCAGGCACAACTGCAGCCCTGGATTCCATTTTACCTGAAGACTATTGTGAATAAAAAACCCGACAGAAAAATATATAGTGAAACAGCAAAAACCGGATTTACCACACCGGTTGCCAACAGGTTTTTTATTGCCAACAGTTACCGCGACAGCATTTTCGATACCATTGTTAGTTCCGAACTTCGCGAAAAACGAGAATATAAATACAGCGATTTGGGATATTATTTGATTTGCGATGCGATTGAAAAAATAACTCAAATGCCCTTTGATGAATTTGTTGCAGCAAAATATTACAATTCGCTGGGGATGAATACGCTTGGCTATAAACCATTGGAACGCTTTGATTTGGCACAGATTGCGCCAACCGAGCGTGATAAGGTTTTCAGGAATCAATTGGTTCACGGCTATGTTCACGATCCCGGAGCAGCCATGCTTGGAGGAGTTTCGGGGCATGCAGGTTTATTTTCTAATGCCAACGATTTGGCCAAACTTATGCAGATGTATTTGCAGGATGGGTATTATGGTGGGAAAAAATATTTGAAACCCGCCACAATTCATGAATTTTCAAAACAGCAGTTTCCACTTAACGAAAACCGCAGGGCAATTGGTTTTGATAAGCCATATCCTGAGTACGATTCTCTTGGGCCATGTTGCGAAAGTGTTTCAATGAAGAGTTTTGGTCATTCCGGATTTACAGGAACATATACCTGGGCAGACCCCGACAATGGCTTGCTGTACGTATTTTTGTCGAACCGTGTGTATCCTGATGCCGCCAATTATAAGTTAGTAAAAATGAACCTTCGCACCGATTTGCATCAGTTGGTTTATGAAATCTTTCAACAAAAAAAACAAACCTTTCTACCTAAAAAGGAAAAATAATAATTAATAAATTACTAATATTTTACAAACTAAACTATAAACTTTAATATGAAGTATCGCAGAAAATCAATATTACTTTGGGTTTTAGCCTTTTTGTTAATGGCCGGTTCGGCAGTTTATCAACGCATGTCGGGGCCAACCTACCCCAAGCGTGGTGCAATTGAAATTGCAGGACAGGAAAT
Source organism: Bacteroidales bacterium (assembly GCA_029939965.1). Lineage (GTDB taxonomy): Bacteria > Bacteroidota > Bacteroidia > Bacteroidales > 4484-276 > SABY01. The sequence continues at coordinate 3,087 of JAOZRY010000415.1, forward strand.
TAAATACAAGCTTATAAGATCATGGGAGGGAACAACAGATGCCGAAATCAGGATTGAAGCTGCTGATAAAAGTATTTCTGGGAAATACCGCTTTAAACGATATAAAAGTCATGATGCCTGGACGGAGCATAAAACTGATCGCCAGGGAGATGAACTTATAGCTTATCTGCCCGGACAGCCGGCAGCTGGCAAAGTGATGTATGAGATTTATATTGGCAAAAACGGAGAATATAAAAAATTGGAGAATGAACCTTTGGTTTTGCGCTACAAGGGCGTTGTTCCCAAATCAGTTTTGATTCCACATATTATTATCATTTTCATGGCAATGATGTTTTCTACACGCGCCGGAATGGAAGCCATTATTAACGGCAAAAATTTGGTTAATTATTCGCTGTGGACAGTGCTTTTGTTTGCTGTTGGCGGAATGATTTTTGGGCCAATAGTTCAAAAATATGCTTTTGATGCTTTCTGGACAGGTTGGCCATTCGGGCAGGATTTAACCGATAATAAAACGCTTGCAGCTTTTGTGCTGTGGATAGCAGCTTATTTTCAGGTGCGCAACAATCCGAAGAAAAAAGCTTGGGTAATTGCAGCTGCAATTGGGCTTATGGCTGTGTACCTTATTCCGCATAGTATGTTCGGATCGGAGATTGATTACACGCAGGAAGTACTGAAATAATTTAGGCTCTTAATTTGCAAAACTAACCAGCATGTTGTTTAAATTTTTTGTTGTCAGTTTCCAGCTTTGCGGTTTCAATAATAATAAATC
>JAOZRY010000416.1 GCA_029939965.1 Bacteroidales bacterium
AAATATTTAAACAACATGTTGGTTAGTTTTGCAAATTAAGAGGCTATGCGCACGTACAGGAGGCTAATTTATAATGAATTGATATATTAGTAGTGTCCAGCTTTATGTGGTTAGCCAAAAAAACGATGTGTGGGTTTTATGGGCAAATTTGAGTGCTGTTAAATTATGTTAAGGGTTTGCTCTATAATACTCACAATTAGTGTACAAACATTGTCTGTTTCGGGAGTGAAATTCGCAAATTATCTCATCGGATACCGGAAGGGTAATGTTGAGGTTTTCTTTTACAAAATTTACTGCATGTGAAATTGCTGTATATGTATCGCGCTTGCAACATCTGGGGCCTCCTTTGCGGGCAATCTCTACCAGGCAACCTCCGGTTAGTAAGTTTGACAATTGCCATGTTTTTCCGGAAAGGGGTGTTGTTTCGGTAATTATGCTAAAAAAGATTCCGGTTCCTACACCGGCTCCACAATTTCCGTGCGAACCACAAAAACCGCCGGGAACTTTTTGAGATCGCTGCTGAGCCAGACCAATCTTTATCCTTTTTAAATTTAATTCTCCTTTTAGGTTATAAAAAGATGCAAGCAATACTGCCGGAACAAGAAAGTGATGTTCAGGGCCATGCATTTTTACCTGTGGGTGTCGCATAAGAATTTGTGCCATGGCTATAGGGTTAGTCATGGTAGAGTTGCAACAAAAATTGGCAATCAAATCCGTAGCTCCCCCAATGTGGCATTGGTTGCAAATAAAGTGCCCGTTGCTACACTTAACTGTTTCCTGAAATGTTCGCCCACAAACAACGCACTCAAGTGGTTCAGGAATCTGACTGTAAGTAAGTTCCTTTTCGCAAATTAAACATCCGGCATTATTGTTCATCATTTTTCTTCTTTTCTTGTTTTGCCATATATATCGCGTCAGCACGAATCATCTTGTAAATAGGCACACGATTTTTATTGGCTTTATCAGTAACTTTTTGTAACCATTCAGGAGTGTTCCAGATTAATTTTTCATAATGGCTTACTCGTTTTTCAAAAGTCGTTTTTATTACTAATCCTTGTTCGGCAAGTTTTTCTGCCTCAATTTTAATCATCAAATCTAACGGCAAAAACAAGGTATCTGTTTTTTGTTTCAAATCGCACAGCCAAATTGAATCTGACTTTATTATCTGTTCAATTTTTTTTATGAGTTGGTGTTTTTTAAAAATTTCGGGATGCTGTTCATTAAACGACCATTTGGCATCAACAACAAGCTGTTCGTCATAACTTTGCCCGGTTTTAGCGGCCTTTAAAATTATAGATTCATTCCAAATGGTATCCGATTGTATTAAGCTAATGAAATGTTCGGTGCCATACCAGGTTAGGTAAGTTTCGGGCTCGTAAGTAAACGCAAGATTTTTAGCCAGTTTTTCAATGCTTTTATTGAGAGGTGTTTCTTCCTTTTTCGATTTCTCTATCAAATTATTAACCCAATGCAAATCGCTTACAATTTTCTTTTCATATTTCTCAATCACATCACCAGTATATTCAGGACTGTAGAGTTTGTAAACCTGCCGCACAAAATCCCAACCAAATTTGTACAGAAAACGCTCAGTAACCCCAAGGATGATTACATCCTGTTTTTCAATTTCTTCATTCAAATCCAGATCTTTTGCCCAGGTTTCTTTATAATAAAAATCAGGATATACTTTGGTGCTAAAATACCAAAACGCTTCATTGGCAAACAAATTCCGTGGCACTCTTGTGTTGAAAATATTCCAGTAATAACTGTCGGCAATTGCTAAAACCATTGGTTTGTGGCCGGTTGCTTCGCTATTAAAAGTAAAAATCGGATATGGCATTTGGGGCTGCGACAAACGAAACATTAGGTTGAGTGATCTTCCGGCATCATAGTCGAATTTAGAAATTCCATTATTTAAAAAGCGTGTTTCAACTTCGAACTCAGGGATGTTTATTCCACGCAAATTTTCGATATACTTAATCAGAGTGTCTGTAATAAACGACATGGTGTGCTCGCTCCAATGAATTCCGTAGTGTGGATAAACCGGATGTGTGGAAGTATCTCTAACCAAAAGAAAGAGCTTATTGAGATCGAGATATTCTATATCTAATTCATCGGCCTTTTGTATGTAGTACTCATAGTTGGAAACAGATGGAATGTTTTTGAGATAACGATCGGGAATATATTCGGGATAAGTACGTGCTTTGCTTGGTTCAAAAATCAGGATGAAACTGATATTAAATTTGCTTTTAAGGTACTCCTGCAAAAATTTTATTTCGTTCAGATTGTTTGTAATAATTTGTTCGCCCATAAAATCATCACCAATCAGTGCCCTGATATAATCATATTCGTAGAGGATATTATTTTTTCCTATGATTACACCATCGGTGTTGGTTTTATTAAAAAAACTGAATTCGATCTGATTATTGAGTCTCACAAAAAAATTCCGAAAGCCGATATGATCTTCGATAAACCGGTCGAAAGCCGGCTGGTAAGATCCATCCATCCACGATTCCCACGACCATTCGGGACACTCGTTCAGGGTAAAATCTCCATCAAGTCCGGAAGTATTAAACACCCCCGTAACTTGCTGAAACATTGGCAACGTAAGCATGAGCATTAAAATGATGAAAATGATATTTTTTATTTTTGTTGCCATTTAGAACCTAAAATAAATAAACGGGTTGAATGATGATGAGGTAATAGAAGCCACGCAAATAGCTGCAAATAATATCCCAACCAAAAACATTAAAATTGAAATTCCGGCTTTTTTCTCTTTTGTTAAAACATTCATCCACCACAGTTCAATTTTCCCAAAAGATGCAATAAACGCAAATAAAGCTCCAACAATTGTTATGGTTACAAATTCTGAATCAAAGAAAATATCGGAGTGTACATTATCAAAAGCAAACATTCGGCCAATATAATCGAATGCAAAATCCATGGATTCGGCACGAAACAACACCCAGCCAATAAGAGTAATAAAATAGGTGATGATAATGCTGGGAAATTTGCCAATATAATTTGTAAACCGGATAAAAAACATTCGGTCGGCGATGAGGAAAAACCCATGGAAGGCTCCCCAAGCCACAAAATTCCAGGCAGCTCCATGCCAAAGTCCCGAAATAAGAAACACCAGCCAAAGATTAAGGTACATGCGTTTTGCCGAAACTCTGTTGCCACCAAGGGGGATGTAAAGATAATCGCGCATCCATCGCCCCAGTGTAATATGCCACCGATGCCAAAACTCCGTTATGTTTTGAGAAATATACGGATTGTTGAAGTTTTCGGGAAATTTAAAACCAATCATTCTTCCAATCCCAATGGCCATATCCGAATATCCCGAAAAATCAAAATATATCTGAAATGAATAAGCAATGATCCCGATCCAGGCAACCGAGAGCGAAATTTCATTAGCCGGCATAGCAAAAATTGCATCCACTTGTTCGCCAAGAACGTTGGCAATCAATACTTTTTTTGATAACCCAACCACAAATCTAAAAAACCCTAATAGTCTGGCATCTGTGGTTTCAAATGCTTTTCGGTTTTCGATCTGATCGGCAATTTCATGAAACCGTACAATTGGACCAGCTATAAGCTGTGGAAACATAAGAATGTACATTGCATAATCGCTCACCTTTTGCAACGGTATGTGCTTTTTACGAAAAACATCTACGGAGTAGGTTAGTTTTTGGAAAGTAAAAAATGATATCCCTATCGGCAATAAAATGGTTGCAACCGAAATGGACTCAATTCCAAATAATCCGGTAACAGAATTAAGGTTATCAATTAAAAAATTAACATACTTGAAATAGGCCAGCAAACCAACATTGAGAACTACAGAAATTGTGAG